>CADAEJ010000027.1 GCA_902786965.1 uncultured Ruminococcus sp.
CTGAATGTCATCTTCCATATCGGGATCATCGTCCTCGTCAAACTGTTCTTCAAGCTCGTACATATCCTGCCTCGATTCGATTTCACGCTGTGATGACACGTCCAACGCTCTTGACTGTGCTTCAAGCAGATAGCTCGTATCCATGCCGTTTTCAAGGTATCCCTCCCATATCGTCTGCATGTAATAGCTTGACGGCGGATTGATCTGCCTTGTATCCTTCGTCATCAGATACGCCATACCAACGCACTTTTCGCCGTTCAGCTCAAACTCCACATTTTCTTTGTAGTAGCTGTTCGGGAATCCTTCGTAGTGGTCAAGCCTCGGGATATCTCTCGGATCCAGCTCCCACAGCAGGATCGGTACTTCCGCATCTTTGTTGGGAACGATATTGGCAACTCCACGAAACTCTAACTCCCAGCCTTTCAGCATCGCAGGATCGAGTGGCTTTGAGTGTGGACACCTCATTGCCATCTGCCACAGATTGATGTTGCTGCCATATGCGATATACAGCAGTTTCTTTGGTTCTTCTCTATTACTCATATTTCTCCTTTCTACATACTCATTTCCATTGCTTCTGTCTCATCTTCGGTTTCCTCCGGTTCTTCAGACTGAGCAGGCTCAATGTGTTGAACCCGCTGTCTTTGTGCCTTTAGCCTTTCACGCTGTGCTATGGCATCTTCGGGGTGTCTCCAGGCAATATTTCCGTCAAGATGTTTGAGCAGATGCGTTCTGCAATTCTTGAACTCGTCACCGATCAAGCCTAAATTCAGCAGAAAAACACGAAAGCTGTACCGCATATTGTCTGAATGCGATACAGCCGGTGAACAATATTTCTTTGTAAATGCGGCATTTGAGATAGCAAGTGCGAGAACGATCTGTGCTCTCACCTCGCCTGCGTGAAGACTTGCGTTGCAGGCTCGTATCTCGAAATGCCCGTGCTGAAAGTAGCTGTGCAGGTTTAGTGCGTGGTAACGAGTCGGATTGTAGTGATTGCTCGGTGACTGATAAGTCTCCGAATACCACATCTGCTTGATCTTTTCCATATCCTTTGGTTTGCGGTGGTTGAGCTGCTCGACAAAGCTGCGGTTTATCTTTTTGCAGTAAGTCGACCGAGCAGATGATACCTGAAGTGCGTCCCAGAGGAAATCTTCCTTGCTCGACCAGATGTTTACGAGATTGCGTATCTTTTGTGCATCAAAATCCGAAGCATCGATATGGACATGCGTACCGCAGTCATACTGCGGACCTGTGATCGCACCCGCACTTCGGAGACCTCGTATGACCGA
The DNA here is from genome assembly GCA_902786965.1 of uncultured Ruminococcus sp. Classification (GTDB taxonomy): domain Bacteria; phylum Bacillota; class Clostridia; order Oscillospirales; family Ruminococcaceae; genus Hominimerdicola. Next base: position 1,287 of record CADAEJ010000027.1, read on the forward strand.
TTGCAGAAGAGGAATATCCTCATAGTCAAGCACGGGACTGTTCATCTCGACCTTGTACAGATCACTCGCCCTGTCGCCGTTTTTCTTGTATGGATCAATGCTTGCATCTGACACAATGCTCCAGGCTCTGCCGTCCTCATCATAGATCTTGTACTTATCGTAATTGCCTCCGATATGCTCAACAGAACCGCCAAGCACATCTCGGATAGCCTTTGCAGCAGAGCAGCGGGTTATTCCCGTCATCTCGATCTCGATACCGAACCGCCGATTTTTGATACCTTCAAAGTTTCCAGCCATGATTTCACCTCCCTTCATCAAAAAATGGGCACAAAAAAAGCTCGTACCTATCGGTTCTTCTGAACCAATTTGTACGAGCAGTCGAAATATCTTGAGCTTTGAACAATTATTCTATTGTGTGGAATACAAAAATCTGCGTAGATACGCAGTTAACCAAGAATACATTTATTGAAATTCTATACAAATTGTATAGTGACACTCAAATGTCTATGCAAAGAGTAATTCTTAGTTATTATACTATTATAATAGTATATTGTTATGAATGATTCCTAATCAAAATGTCATCATTGGTTTTTGACTATAAGTCAGTTCGTTCTTTAGGTATGGAAGTGCCGAATTATCGACATAATAACGACTGACATCTTTATGGACTTTGCATCTATCGCATGGTTCGCAATGAATAAAGCGGTATCCGCCGATACTATGGCAATACAGGCAGCAGATGCCCCGTTTGAAATAAAAACTACAGGCACAAAGCAGGGTCTGTATGATGATTTTCTGGACGAGGTAACGTCCGGTGCATACGCTTCGGATAGAACAACAATCGGACATAAAGGCATAAAGTGGATGCTGACAAAAGACACGTCAGAGATGGAAAACTACTATGATGGAGACACTGAACCGGATATGTCGAGCATAACAAGACTTGATTCGGAAAAGTACGGGCTTAAACCCGGAGATCATGGTACTCTGAAATTTACGGTTGTTTCAAAAACATCTTCCGATATTGATGTTTCCATCGTTTTGAAAAATACCGCATATAAAGCAAAGTTTAATACTGATAATACCAAAACCGATGATTCTCTCACAGAGGTAACAAATACATCTATAAACAATTATCTTGCTTCACATATCCTTTTCTTCTATAAGGGAAACGATAATAAAAAGCATTTGCTCGCCTCTGAAGGTTTTGACGAAAACGTGCTTGCAGATGGTGAAAAGGAAGTTACGTTATACTGGGTGTGGACTGCTACTTTGAGAGAGATACTTGAGGCTGATATCAAGGGCTTGGATGATACTGACGCTGCTAAAGAGGTAAGACGGTATTTCTTTGAGCACCCGGATTTCTTCCTTAAACCGATAGGAGATGAAAGCTTCAGTATGATCAGCGTACCGCATAACGACGATGCTTCTGCTGAAGAAACTGCTATCCAAGCCAAAATAGCAGAGCTGTCGATGCTGGGAAAGGATTATAATCAGTTCAGCTCAAAGTACAATGATGCCGATCAGGCGATCGGAGATAACGCAAATTACTTGCTTGTTGAATTAACTGCAAAACTCGCATCAAATGGTAATTAAGGATAACCGTATAAAAAAGGTGGTGGCAGCTTTGAACATTATAAAAAGAATAACTGCGAAGTTTAAAAAGCTGCGCACCAAGGACAGAATTATGGCAATTGCCGCACTTGCACTGACGATGGCAGTTATGATCGCTGTTCCGACAATGGCGTGGTTTGCTCATCAGAAGCAGATAGCAACAATGGCAAAGATAAACTCTCCGTCAAAACTGTCGCTTAAATCCGGTGCTCGCGAAGATATCATACAGTTCAAAATGTCGGGTATCGATACGACCAAGGGCAGCTCTAAAGATTTTGTATTCTGCGTTGAGGGTGAAGATATATCAAACTATAATATACAGTTAGCCCATACAACGAATATAAACTTCAGCTATAAATTATATAAGGCTACCGAGTCTTCTGACAGTACCGGCGTAGAATATCTGTCAGAAAACGGATCTGTGTACTATACCAGAAGAGATGAATTGGACGGAGGCTATGTAAATAACGAAACAAAGGGTACCAGAACCATAGGAAATGATGAATATGAAAAACCAAGCTATGATGATACAAATATCAGGCAGGATTTTGCAGAGCCACTGTATTGGCAGTCTTCTATGATAACTGCGGAAGATGAAACATATGATGACGATCAGGCGGAACGTTCATTCAGAAACTATTATATTCTTGAGGTTTCATGGGGCAATGATGTCACAAATGATAAGGAAACCGACCTGATCTACCTGACTGCACAGGTTGCATAAGAAATATTATGAAAGGAGGAACGGCAATGAATAAAATAGTAAAAGGCTTTAAAAAGCATTGGATCAAAATCTGGCTTATTGTTGCAGCCGTTTCTCTGTCAATTGTATCCACTTATGCCATATATACAAGAGTTACCGTTGCAAAACGTGTAGTATCAACGCAAGCCGGAGCAGAGAGCCTCTTCAGTTCGGATTATATGAGCCAGAAAGGAATGACTACTACTGTATCAAAAAACGATAGTTCTGAAGATGCACAAGTCGAAATGCATGTTTTCAACTATGCGTATCCTAAGGAATCGGTCTACAGAAATTCTCTGACCCAGTATGATTTAACTGCAACAATAGGAACATTGGATGCAAACGGCGCGTTTACAGAGCTTGCTGATACCGCTGGCCTGACAGGACGTACATATAGTATCACCTATAACAAGAACAGCGTCTCGTTCAGTTTTAATGCTGCAAACGGAACAAAGCATACATTTACCGATTGCTCCATCTTGGGTGAAAATGCCAATGAGGATCTGTTCACATTGGTCTTCGATAAATCCGAACTTGGAGAAAATGCGAACAACTATTGTATCAAGCTTGAGGCAGAACCATACGATAACGATTTGCCGAAATTGACAGGATATGTTAAAGTAAGGTATTCCAGATCTGCATCGAATGGCTGGCGAGGAGAAGTTGAAACGCTGGATGCATCAAAGGATTATGATGGATTCAATTACTATCTTGAAGGTAACGGAACGGGAATGCTCACATTCAGATGGGATAAATCAAAAGTGACCATTAATAAGCAGTTCCTAAATAATAAGGATAATCAATTCTTTAATAGGACTTCGGAAAATGTTTATGCAGCTTATACGCAGCCGCTTGATGAAGCATCATTGCCGACTGACCCCAATAACAGCAATATGGTGTCGCTGACTATAAAAGTCGATTCGTCAAAGCGGAACAGATATGAGGTGCAGTTCTATAAGGTCGATCCAACAAACATATATGATAAATCAGCTGTAGAAGGATACCTTCCAAATACAAATCCAAGCGATTGGAATCCTGATCAGACATAATAGGTAAGGAAAGAAAGACTCAAAACAGTTTAGTAAAAGTGGTGATAAAATGAAACACACAAATATAATAAAAAAATCGCTGCTAAAAAAGACCGCTGCGGTTATAACATCGGTGATAATGCTTGCGACCAGTCTGAGCTTCCCCGAATTAAAAGACGGCTTCAAGGAAATGTTCCTTGAGACCAGCGCAGCTGTGCCATCAGGAACAATAAATAGAAACTATCCAACAATATACACTCTGAAGAGCTTGTATCAGTTTTCGGAAGACTATCATAATGATCCGGCATCTTTCCAAAGAGCAAAGGTACCAATCAGTATTACTGAAGCAGTAGAGATATCTGCCACAAAAACATTCGATGGTGTAGAAAAAACATGGTATCCGATAGGAACTGAAGACCATCCGTTTGGCGGTAGAATTGAAATAGCAACAACAGGAACATCTCAGAATTTTACAGTAAACGAACCGTTGTTTGATCAAATAATGGATTCTGTTGAGATCATAACAACCAATACCACTGATACACAGAGTATAGTTTTAGTCAGAAATGATGATGTACCGTCAGGAGAAGACAAGCCTTTATTTGCAAACAAAGTCGTAAAAGATAAATTGAGTGGAGCAACTTCTGCCACCTGGGATATTACTACAGAAGGAACAGGAACAAATTCAGGAGTAGTTGGTACTGTTGGTGATGGAACGGACGGTGCGACTGTTAACATTGATCTTACCTTGAAATCGTCATCGGGAATTGAGGCAGAGAACAATGCAGGAATTATCTGCGGAACGGTAAAGAAAGATTCTAAAGTTAATGTAAGTATTTCCGACAGCAGTACATCACAACTCAGTAGTATTAAATCGAAATCGGAGAATGCAGGCGGATTCGTCGGCGAAATGTGTCAAGGTTCTGAACTTAACATCACCTACGGTAATACGTACTCGATTTCAAATTCCAATAGAACCATAACCGGAAAGAAAAACGCCGGTGGACTTGTAGGAAAAAACGATCAAGGAACTGTAACAATAAACAGGCAAAATGGAACAGTTAATGCCGAACAGACTTATGAAGCATCAGGCAGTGTAGTTGCAGATACTTCTGATGGTGCAGCCGGCGGTATATTCGGTTACTATAAAGTGCCTTCATCCAACGACAAGTTCTCTCCTAAGTATTATAAAACATCAAGTGCAGGCTGCTCGCTGAAAGGAAAAATAGCGGGTGGTCTGGTTGGCGTGCTTGAAGGGAACGGAAAAGACATATCATATTCGGGCACACCGGCGGATCCGGCAAATAATGTTGCTGAAAATATAATTGCTGTTGTTTCAACACTCTCATCATCGGCAACAACTTATGGCGGAATAATCGGAGTTTATTCAAACACTGACTTGAAAAAGACAATGACCATAGAATATGTTGATGTTACCATGAAGAGCAACCAGGCAACAAACTATGGTGGAGCAGTAGGTAGTATACGCAGCGATAATAATGACACAGCAGTATACGTTAAGGTTGACAACTTTACAATGAGGTCGGAAGGAAACGTTGACAGCTGTACATATTTTGGCGGCGTGATCGGCAGCGCAGGAAGTAAAGGCAGTATGCTTGACATAGGCAACATAAGTATTACTACTACCAAGAATTACAAGGGCGGCGGCGTGGTAGGTCAACTCAATGCCGGCGTATTGCGCCTTAGCGGAGTAACAAACCTTAGCGGTGCAAATGCCTCTTCAGGCGGACAGATTGTTGGCGAGCGTACAAATGCACTTGTTTATGCATTGGGCAGCGGAAATGATGAAGGTGCTTCTTTTGAAAATGGTTGGAAATTCATCAGGTCGACGAATGACGTTGCTGTAGATGATATAGGCACATGGGGCGAAGTTGTCCGCATAAGTAATATCGAAGAAAAAGATCCCTCTTCAGGAACAAGTACCAGTGTACTGTTATATGATAGCAGTAACCATACCGTTAAAGTAGCATCTGCAGTTACTGATATGCGCTCCAAAGAAGATTTTGTCAAAACTGCACTTAATATGCAGCTGAATGATGGAACTGTCGGTGCGCTCAGTTTTAATGGATCCAACAGAAGCAGCCTGCTATCTGACAAAACCCTTACCGTTTTTGGAACAATTGACCTTAGCGGAACTGGTATTACCGGTTTTATGCGTGATGGCTACAAAAGTAACGATAGCAGCGAAATACAGGCTTTTACCGGTACACTTAGCAAGGGTTCCCATGGTGACGACGAAGAAGATGCTGATGCTGTTATAAAGTTAGCAGTAGGTGAACGCTACGGCGTTTATTCGGGAAGTGAAAACGGTCGAGGAGCGATCCACAGACATAAGTACAACGGGCTTTTTGCCCGCACAGGTCAAGGCGCCGCTATCAGTGATATAACCATTGATGGTACGATGAATATCAGATCATACACTAGTGATATGACTGTCGGCGGAGCAATTGCATATCTCCAAAATGGGGCGACTCTTACAAGCGTAAGTGCTAAAGAGACAATTAATTTTTATGATTCAAATTCAAATAACACTAATGGTCAGTACGTTGGAGGACTCGTTGGCAGAACAAATTGTGCTGAGAATCAAAATGTTACTATTGGAGGAACCGATGGAAACAAAGCACTAATTGCTCCAACTATTAATGTTACAGGTAATCTGCGCAACAACGAAAGTAATAGTGATAAGACTGTCGTTTACCAGTCCATAGGCGGTCTTATTGGGTTTATTGGTTCGGAAGCTTCTGCCAAGACAACGGTTGACAACATAACTCTGTCAGCTACAATAGATGCCTCATCGGCAGCAGCGGCGGAAAATGTGTCGACCGCAGGTCTTATTGCTGATATTAAGTGGTATTCTAGCGACACAAGGACTCTGGAATTATCTAATATAGATGTTAAAAATACATCTGTAAAAAACACTGCCGCAAACACTACAGGAGGTATATTGGGATATCGTTGGTATGGCACCGATGTTACTTTTGATAATGTTGTTATTGATAACGGTGATAAAAACGAGATAAATGAGATAAACTCTTCGGCTAAATATGTAGGCGGACTTGTATACAGAGCAACCGGTCATTGGCTCGTAAACGATGCGGGTATTACTATAAATTCTATCGCATTTAAAAATGGCAATGAAACTTCTAAGCCTACAGGTCTTGGAATAATTGTTCATGATGGCTATTATTCAAACAACGGCTTGTACCTGGAACTGAGAGGTGTTAACAGTTATATTCTTACAAGTGGTTTGTCTGACATCCCGGATATGACAGCTCCAGGTAAGATTTATGATGAACTCTGTGCGTGTCTGGCAGATAGTGCGGATCATATACTTACTAATAATACAGCCGGAGTTATTTCGTATCATACCAGTGACGACGTGTATACCAGCACCGAAGAGATTAAGAATAGTTATGACAACGTCTATAATACTAAAGTTGTAAACAACAGATCAAGATACTATTATAATGCCGATTTAGATTCATATACCATCAATAGTTCAGACGATGGTTACAAATTATTATACTGGAGTCTTAATCGCTATGCTGCAGCTAATATAAAACGTTGCTTTACTAATCCGTTTAGTAATAATGTTTTAAGTGGTACTTTTGACCTTAATCATATCTCTTATTATCCTATCGACATATCAAGTGATGTCAGCATTGGTGGCTCTACGTTCGTTTTCTATAACACAGAGATAGAACAATCAGAGATCGACAGTGACACAAAGCGTTCCACAAGAGATACAGTTACTTCCGGTGGCAGCGTTTTGGGAAAATCCCAGCATTATATGATGCATATGGGATTGTTTAGAAATGTTACAGCCACTGTAAATACAACAGACAATATAACTATGTCTGGCTCTGTTGGTGTCAACAGCGTCTATTCAGGTGCGCTTATAAACGGCACCCTTACAGGTTCGCTTAATACTGCTGCCGCAAAAAATATATTTTTGGGTGATGCAAATTATATGAAGCCTCTTGAAATAAGCGATCCGAGTAGGTATTTGCTTATAAACAAGATTGGCGACAAAGCTGTTATGAATCTTAACGGATTATGGATAAATAATACTTATACCACGAGTGGTAATACCACATATGCAAGCAGTCTCATAGGTGATGTTCAGGGAACAGGTATAAGCCTGACATTCAATAATATTAAAATAGATGCCAGAAATAAGGAAGGCGTGTCTATAACAGGTTCGTTATATGGTACTTCCAGATCTATTTTTTCAAACGCAACTTTACTGAATAAATATGATGTTGATTCCACTTCTGTTGCAGTTTATAATTTCTCGCAGAAGGAAGACTGGGGCTCTAATTCGGTTGTAAATAAGACGAATAGAAGTAACGGAGGAAAAGTAACATTCGGTCGCGAGCTTACAGACTCGGTAGAATATGCAAACGAAGAAAAAATGTACTATGAGAACGGAGAGAACGGTAATTATATCTCGCCTGTAACCTATCCCGGCAAGTATTCTTCTGAAACAGCACCTTTAGGAACAGAGTATGATTTTAGTTCGGATTATTTGCCTTATGTACGATATTTTACATCAGATACTACAAAAATCTCTGATTCTCCTACAGCAACCTACACATTACGTGAAATAAGGGTAAATGTTGTTCCTTCTGATCTTACAACTGGATGTGGAACATATGATCATCCATATAGCATAACCAGCCCTAAGCAGCTTTCAGCAGTTTCTATAATGCTGGACGGAACTACACCTATTCCGAACATAATGCTTCCTGAAACTGACAATGGCTCACATTGGTGCTGCACAGCTACTGATGCAAGCGGCAATAATACTTACAGCTGTTTGCTGTTCACATATGATAGTAACATTTCAAAATATAAGCATGATTTTACAATTACAACCACGGATTCTGAAACTGGGGCTGAGATAACTACTGTTACTCGAACAGCTTATTGGGAAACTGATGCTGTTCGTAAATACCTTGCCAGTGCTTATTATCAGATCGGCAGCAATATCGAACTTAGTACTACTTTCACAGGCTTGGGAGCATATGATAGTGATTATGCATTTAAGGGTGTTATTGTTGGTATTAATAATAATACTACAGTAACAAACAAGACAAATGTTCCTCTTATTAAAGTCAGCAACGGAAGTGTTGTAAAGGATCTGAAGATAATTGTAAACAATACTGGTACGTTTGGCTCGGGCGGAAGCAGGGACACGAAATTCGGATATAGCAATAAATATTTATTCTATGGTGGCGTTATGGGCGAAATAATGGGCGGAGATAATATAATTGATAATGTCTCCGTGACATATTCAAATAATGGGTATGTCAAAACCCAAGGAAATAGTCTTATGTGTGTTGGCGGTTACGTCGGTGTCATCGTAAATGGTGGACTTGTTTTCAGAAATATGGATTCAAATAAATTTATAAGCAAAACTAATTTTAAGGTTAATAGCCAGGGTGTATCTAACCAAGAAAACTGGGTTCTCAATGAAAATAATGAAACATCGCATAAGCATCTCTATGTAAACCCTTATATCGGCAGAGTCATCAATGGCTATGCTATAAATGAAACTACCACTTACAGTGGCGATTCCGAGAAGTATACCCTTGATAACAGCACAAAAAATTATCAGATAGCTGATGTAAATGTAAATGTTACTGATAATGATAAACTGTATTATAATACCTTCAAGTCAACTGATGACCGTGTCAATATCCCGACAGGGCAGTCACTGTTTATCCTTTCTTTGATCACTCAATCTGGTGCGGGTACAGCACCATCGGCAACAGACGAATATGCTCACGGCATCGCCTATGATGGTTCGAATCGGTTCGATGAAACAAGTGCTGCTAAGAATGTCGCAACACACCTTGCACAATACGACAAGGTGGGCACCGCCGTGTTTGCTGATAAAGCAGGCGACTATGCTCTTGCAGCAAAGGATACCTATGGCAGCAAAAATGCTGTGCCATATATAATCAGCCACTATACAAAGACTGATACATATGGGAATTATCCTGCAAGAAAGCTTACCGGCAATACTGATTTCATGAAGCTTTCTACTGCGAACGGAACGTATAACCTGCCTAAAGGCTTCAGAGGTATAGGCTCGATATGTCGATTCAAGCAAGAGGATGTTGACGGCAAATATACTATGAAGATATACGGCTTTGATGGTAATAACAGCAAGGTAAACATAGACCTCACGTATAATACCTATAACAGTGATAGTGATAATTACAGCTACAAAATATATGGCTCATCTACAGTTTATGTAGGCTTTGGCCTGTTCAATTATCTTGTTCAAAAACCTAAGGGCGATAACAGGACTTCATATTATCTGGACGATGGTTATTATATCGGTAAATTTACGATCTCCGGCAGTGTGACTGTGAATGAATACAATACATCCGGAGCGCGTCAGGACGGTGAAGGTCAGAATAACGACAATAACCGTAAAAGAATGCCGGCAGCTGCATTTGTTGCAGGTACCGGTCATGAAAAGTATCTGAACCTTTACAGGCTCGACCTTGAAAATGTGACAGTTACAGGCTCGTCAAATGTTGCCGGCTATATCGGCAGAAACAATATCGCCGAAAATAATGTCCAAGGTAAAACTAACCCCAATGATAAAGTGTATGTATTTGTAAATGCCTGCAATACCACACGCACAAAGCTTATAGGCAGCGGCGGAAGCTGCGGAGGAATAGTTGGTCACAGCCGTGGCGGATATATTGATCTGTTTGTAAACACAGCCCCCAACGGCAATACGGCTGATACTGAGCGAAGAGGCGATGACGGCTATTTCAAGAGCACTATGGAGCTTGACATCAAGAATGACTCAAATTTTGCAGAAAGCGGTTGCGGTGGTATCCTCGGTGGTATCCGTAACGGTTATCAGGTACATCTTTGGGTCAATAATGTTACGATCTCCGGCTATACAGATACCTCGAAGATCGAAAACACAAGTACGACTGTTGCCAGTTCGCTCCCGTCCGGTGCCGGCGGAATGTTCGGATATGTCAGAAAAGCAGAATCTGTTATCATAACAAACTGCATTGTCAAGGATATAAGTGTTACGGGTCCTGTTGCAGGAGGTCTGTTCGGCAATATCGACCTGTTTGATGACAAACCTGAATATGGTGTTTCTCCTAAGATAAAGATATATAACACCAAGGTCTATGCTGAAGAAAAGAATAAATTCAGCATTAACGGCGTAGCTTTTTCAGGCGGTCTGGCTGGCCAGTTCATTTCAAGCAAAACATATGAAACTCCAGTTACAGGTTATAACAATAGCAGCTTTGTCTACGATATAGACGGCTGCGAAGTCTATAATTACACGATCACGCAGAATTCTAATGCCGATATGCAGTACGGTGCAGGCGGAATGATCGGCTATGCTAAAAAGGCTCAGAGAACTATTGTTAACTCACGTGTTCATGACTGCACTATCAAAGCCAACGCTGATAGTAATAAACACGGTATGGGCGGTGTAGTCGGGAATTCGGAATATGCTATCTGGGGCTATAATATTGCTGCTTATAACAATTCGTTTGAATATCTCAGCGAAGGTGGCAATACACTTGCAAAATACGGCAGCTTTATAGGCAATTCCAACAGCAAGGAGCTCAAGATCGTTGGCTTTACGAGAAAGAACAATAATCTTGGTGAAACAGCAGTCAGTCAGGACTGGGGTAACGGTGCAGGAAGCAATTCCTATGTCATCGATGCCGACTATATGAACGTCAGCACAACAAATGCTCATAATACAGCAATGGCTGTAGGCTTTGATAACGGCACTAACGTCGATCAAGGTGCTGCAAAGAATTATTTCCCGTATGTAACGGTAAGTCCTAAGGTTAGGATGGGCGGAGATAACTTCCTGACAGGTGACGGCGTAAGTATCTATAATAATTCGCCTCTTGCAAAGCTGATAGTTACTGAGAATAGCGAAACTGCAGCGGATAACAGAATAGCTTACAAAACAGTTAGCAATGAGGATATTGCAAATGTCAAAGAGCTGATAAGCTACGGCGAAGATACTACAAAGGATAATGATATCAAGCTGACTACCTATTGTTCCGAAATGGGACGTCCCGAAGGTTATACAGGAGATGACTTCCCGATAATTGCTATCAATGGCGCACAAACGAATTACAACGCTTATATCAATGCGTATATCCGTACTCTGACTAATACGACCGATAGCTATAATTCCGATGTCAATGAAAAGTTTACTGTTGATATCTTCCCATGTCAGTGTATAAGCGGAGTTTATCGGAAGGTAAGCGGTACATCAGGATTCCAGAGAAAAAGCGGTAACTTTGTAATGGTAGATTCAGCTGCGGATTCTATAGCACAGAACAATCAGATATCAATGATCGATATCAGATTCCTCGACCCCACCGATAGTGGTAAGACAGCGTATCATCTGTATATTCCTGTTCTTACCAAGAAGATGCTTAAGTTTAATTTCAGTTCAACTGCACTTCAGGGAACAGAGTATGAACCAAGTGTATATAAATCAAATTTTGAGAACAACGAGTGGGGAACCAATACTAAGCTCGGAGCTGGCTTTGATTCATGGCAAACGATCTACGTTCAGTTTGAGTATACAAAGAACGAAGTAAATAAATTCCTTGAAACAGGAAAAAGATTTAATTGGAATACCCCTAAGGAATTGTACTTCGAATATCAGGGTGACAGATCAATAGCTGATTCAACACAGTACGTTTTGCTGGATAACAACAATGGTGCTGATAAGGAATACTATATCACTAAGAGCGATGCTGGCATACAAACGCAAATATCAGCAGATCTTAACGTTTATGATGTTATTAAATTCAATGAGTTTACAACATCAAGAAACAATGCATCGCAGATCTCGCCAAGTGAAAAATTCTCACAGCATCAGCAGACACTAAATGAAATAGCAGGCAAGAGCGTTGTGTATACAACAGCAAATAACGGAATGTATGTTCCATGCGAAAATCAGACCCAGCATTCCGATGCTATTGCTTTTGGTTATGACAAATCTAATCCTGCTGATAGTAATATTATCTGGTTCAGAGAGTATAAATCCGGAGATACACAAAGGTATAATCTTGAGGTTACAGATGATATTATCGAATCATATTATCTTAGTATGTACACATTCGGCAGTGATAATACCAAAACAGCACCGACCAATAATGCATATGGATTCATTGTAAGATCTCCTATGACAATAACGAGTGACGTTATAACATGTCAAAGAGAAAATATGAAGAATACAGAGATCTATCTTGGAAACTTCCTTAAGCAAACCCTGATCATATCAAAGGCTTCTGAGTATGTAAATCAGAACAATAAAATCTCGCTTGAAAATAACACTCTTAATGCAAAACTTATTGCAACAGTGGAGGTTGATGCGGGAGATCCAAGACTTACAGGATACTTTTTCACCAAGCTTACCAATGAAAAGTTGTATCAAGGATTCTTGCTTTATTTAAATCGATACGATAAAGACGGTAATCTGAATAAAGAAAGCTCGATACTTGGCAACCCGACTTACTCTATAATCACCAAATCAAATGGTCAGCAGGTTATGCAGTATGGTGACAGTATAGATGAAGGTGAACCGTATCTTTATATCGATCCGATACAGATCCAAGTACCTGAACAGGAATCGTCCGATTGGAAGAGTACACAGGAAGTAGAAATAACCTTGACCTTCAATTGTGATGAACAATCTCTGATAAACGAGTTTACAACACATTCAAGAGATAGTGATCTCAGCGGTGTTGAAATTGATGCATCAGCTAAGCTTGAATTTGTTGCCGAAAGAGTTCCGTACAGTAACAACATAGAAAAGACAAAAGCATCTGACAGACCCGGCGTAAGATACTATGTTGACAGAACTGCTGTAAATGGAAAGCTTACTCTGACAGCTCTTGATCAGCCTGATAACGACGAATATGATCCGTATGGCGAACAAAGCCATAACAGAAGTGCCCTGGGCATAAATGCGAAATATATTGACCAGGGAGTTAAGTATTCGGAAAAGGGCGATACAGAGCATATAGATATCGGTATGGATTATGACATCTCTCAATTGCCTGAAGAAGAGATCTTCGACGGAAATCATACACTGAATTTCACAATTAAGCTTAAACAAAAGCAAAATTCAGATAACAGTGCAGGGTTCACGTATGAGGACGTTAATATTGAGGATGTTGATGCACAGAATAATAAACTTGGTTATCTTGAAAACTTTAAGTTCTACGGTCAGCCTAACTCAAGTACGTTGAATTTAGTTTCACGTGGAATTGATGTGGGTGAAGACGGATGCCTGTACTATACTTATAGTATGGCACTGCCGTCTGACAAGCAGAACATGGCGATAAAGTATAACAGTGATAACAAACACTTTAATGCCAATTTTGAGTTTGATGTAAGAACTGCAGCAAAACTTGAAGCTATACCCGGATATAAATACGCAAACTATAAGTTTGAAGTAACTGCAGAGATCACAGGTGATACCAATTATTCAAGCGATGATCACGTTATCTATACAAATGCAAAAGTAAATGCAGAGTATGTTAAGAAGGCAGGGTAACCCTGTATAGCGTAATTCAATTATCTTTAGAGCCGAGAGCCAGCCTCCCGGCTCTATTTTTGATTAATGATAAAAAACAATGCTTACCGCATCGCCGCATAGCCATCAATAGTAAGCGTAAAATAATCTGCATCTTTCCCGCTGGTGTCTAAAGAGGTATAATTAGTTCAAGCAGAAGCATAGACCAGATTTGACTATCTCAATTGGTCTATGGATCGAGCCGGACTGAATGAGACACAGGGAGAAACAGTATGGGATCCAAAACAACCATGGCAATAGCAACAGTCAAACATGAACTTCGTCTTAACGAGTGGTCATCACAGATAAAAGCCCAGCAGCAAAGCGGTCTGAGTGTCCGCAGCTGGTGTGCGCAAAATGGGATCAACCCAAAGACATATTACTATCGCTTGAGAAGAGTCCGTGAAGAATGTGTCGAAGCAGCACCCGCTGTCGTAGTATCCATATTGTCAAAAACAATCTGCAGATATCTTTGCCGGCTGATATATCTTCTGATACCTTGGTTTCTTTGGTGCATGAGCTATGCTGAATGATCTGACAAGCAATACACAGGTCTATCTCGTGACCGGTTATTCAGACCTTCGCCGAGGTATCGACGGGCTTGCAGCAATAGTGCAGTCTCAGCTCAGGCTTGATCCTTTCTGTAAAGCACTGTTTCTTTTCTGCGGCAGACGATGCGACAGAATAAAAGGTCTGCTCTGGGAAGGCGATGGATTTCTGCTGCTGTACAAGCGCCTTGATAACGGAAGATTCCAGTGGCCAAGGAATGAAACAGAGGCTCTGCTTCTATCACCGCAGCAAAAGCGTTGGCTTCTGGAAGGCTTGAAAATCGAACAACCTAAAGCTATCCGTGAGGGAAAACCGGGCGCACTGTATTAAAGCAAAAACAGCGGAAAATTCAGAATAAATGTCTGAACAGAATATGACTTTGGAAATTGCATCGCTCCGTAATGAAAATGCTGTGCTTAAAGAAGAGCTTGCTCTTGCAAATCAGCAGCTTGAATGGTTCAGGAAGCAAGTGTTTGGAAGAAAGACCGAGCAGACATCTGTTGTTATGGACTTTGGTGTCCAGCTTTCGATGTTTGAAAACGATAAAACCGAAGCTGTCTCAGCTGCTCAGGCCGTAACAGTTCCGGAACATAAGCGCAGAAAAAAGCGTATACACGATGAGTGGATGAACAGCCTCATTGTTGGAGTTGAATATCATAAAATCAACGATCCTGTCTGCGAGATATGCGGCAGCAAAATGAATGAATCAGGTGAGGAAAAAGCGTATGATGAACTTATCTATTCACCGGCAAGATTCCATATTCGCAGGCATATCGTGCATAAATACAAGTGCCCTGAGTGCGGTGAAAAGCCGGAAGAACGTGACGAAAACTGCCATATTATTCGTGCACCCTATCCTCATGCTATGATACCGGGAAGCTATTGCTCACCAGAGCTGTTGGCTCACATCATATTTGAAAAGTACGCAAAGGCAGTACCTCTGCACAGACAGCAGAAGGGTTTAAATTCAAAGGGCATCCCGCTTCTGAAAGCTACAATGTCAAACTGGGTCGGTATCGCTGCACAAAAGTGGTGCTTACCGATAGTAGAGAAAATGCACGGGCTTTTGCTTTCAGGCAATGTCATTCATGCATATGAAACGACAGTGCAGGTACTTCACGAGGAAGGCAGAAAGCCTACATCGGTATCAAGGATGTGGGTATACTGCAGCGGAAAGATGAATGACAGGAGCATTATCATTTTCGATTATCAGCCAACAAGAAAAGGTGAGCACGCCGCAGAGTTTCTCAGAGGTTTTATCGGATATCTTGTCTGTGACGGATACGATGCCTACAATGCCGTCAAAGGTGCAAAACGCTGCGGCTGTATGACCCACACGAGACGTGGTTTCGTACAAGCTCTGCCAAGCGATAAGAAAGCATACAGAACATCTGTTGCGGCGAAAGCGGTGGAATACTTCAACAGGATATATCACGAAGAAAATCTGCAGAAAGATATGTCCTGTGTAAAAAGACAAGAACAGCGCCTTGCAAAGATCAAGCCTTTGCTGGACGAGTTTTTTGCGTGGCTTGAAACTGTGCAGGTCAGCGGAAAGGGCAAACTGGCTGATGCAGTGAGATATGCACTGAACGAAAGAGAATATCTCTACACTTTTCTCGAGAACGGAGATGTACCGATAGACAACAACCGGGCTCAACCGGGCTGAAAATGCGATAAGACCGTTTGCAGTAGGAAGAAAGAACTGGCTGTTCTCAAACACAGC
Source organism: uncultured Ruminococcus sp. (assembly GCA_902786965.1). Lineage (GTDB taxonomy): Bacteria > Bacillota > Clostridia > Oscillospirales > Ruminococcaceae > Hominimerdicola. Next base: position 17,567 of record CADAEJ010000027.1, read on the forward strand.
AAACGGAGCAAAAGCAAGTGCAACACTGTATTCGATAATATCGACAGCGCAGGCAAACGGATTAGACACAGAAAAATATCTGACAGAGCTGTTCTCAAGGCTGCAGGAACGATACTATTGCCATGGAGGGAGAAAAATGAAAGAAGTACTTAACGAATGCTATTACTGTCATGCACCGCTGAAGCTTGAGATCGCAGAGACTGCGATCCATACATATCAAGGACAGAAATACCGATATACTGTGAAACATCAGCCGAGTCTTGCCTGCACCAAGTGCAATAACTCTTTTCAGGCTGAACCTGATATCGGACTGAAAAAAGCAGAAATAGAGTACAAGGACATGATCAGGTATGTAGATAAGGTACTAAAATTTAAAGGTGATGAAGATTAGTCAACGCTCTGCCGGAATAAATCCGACAGAGCGTTGTTCGTTATATCTGCTGCGGATTATTTGACGGTTACGTCAAATCTACCGAGATAGCGGTACTCATTACCTCTATCAACCCCCGTATCTGCGCCCTGTCACGAAGCGTAACAGCGCTGTTCGTGATAGTGCCTTGCATTTTTTTGCGCCCTGCGTTATACTTAAGTCACACAAGAACGAACAATAATCACTTCGGAGGTGCGCAATATGACATTTGGAGAAAAATTGAAACAAGCACGGCAGAAAGCAGCCCTGTCGCAGGAGCAGCTCTCTGAAAAGCTGCACGTCTCACGCAGCGCAGTCGCAAAATGGGAGACCGATAAGGGTATGCCCGATATCGACAACCTCAAAGCAGTCTCGCAGCTTCTTGGCGTGTCAATAGACTACCTGCTCGATGACGGCGAGATGCTCTCGTTTGCAGCAGTTAAACAGCCTATTGACCTTGAAAGCTTTGAAAAAACAGGCAAGTGCCGTTCAAAATACGATGCCGCAGCGCTGTCGGTCTTTCCCGATGCACAGCAGATCTATCCGCTTATCAGAAAGAAAAAGCTCTCCGCCGTTGAAAAAGTCCTCGAATGGACTGCGATGCCGACATTTGGGCTTTTTACTGCGGTCGATCAGCTCAACGACGGCAATGCCTATTATCTCGCGCAAAAAGGAGATAAGCAGTTCTTTGTCACCATCTCAAAGGAGTTTGCGCAGTACAGCGAGCTCACCAAAAAAGCCGAGGGCAAAAGGTTTGAGATCGCAAACAGCGTCTATTCAAAAGCAGGCTATACCCTCATCTGAGATCAATATCCCCAACCGCAAGCAGATAACCTCTGCTTGCTTTTTTTATGCACAAAACAGGCCGCCCCGATTTGTTGAAACCTACAAAGCTTTTTGCCGCTGATTGACTATAAGTCAGGCTTGTTGTATAATTAAATGTATATGGGGAATTTGCTTTAAGGAGCGATATATGTGAAGAAAAGGATACTTTCCGCGGCGCTTGCGCTGTGTATGATCTTTGGCTCGGCAGCAGCCTTGCCGCAGGGCGTTTTCAGCGAAAGTGCAGGCATAACGGCAAGTGCGGAAGAAGAGGGCGATTATGTTTACGCTGTAAAAGGCGATAACACGGTGATGATAACCAAGTACAAAGGCAGCGGCGGCGCGATAACTCTGCCCTCCACGCTTGGCGGAAAAACAGTCACCGAGATAGGTATGAACTTGTTTTACACGATAAGGGCGAACAAGACCGTGACCTCGATCGTTATCCCGAATACCGTCAAGCAGATAGATGACAGCGCGTTCTATGCCTGCCAGGCGCTCACAAGCATCACTATCCCGTCAAGCGTGACAACTATCGGCAAATACGCCTTCAGGAACTGTACAGCACTCACGAGCATCACTATCCCGTCAAGCGTAACGACGATCTACGATAGCAGCTTTGACGGCTGTACGGCGCTCAAAACGATAAATGTAGATTCTGCCAACGCAAGCTATTCGTCATATGACGGAGTGCTCTACAATAAGGCAAAGACGCAGTACATATGCTGCCCCGCAGGCAAAACGAGCATAAACATACCCGGAACGCTCGCAACCGTACCGGGCACAAAGCTAAAGGCAGCCATAACATCTGTTACACTCAACGAGGGTACCAAAAAGCTCGAAAAATGGGCGTTTATCAACTGCAAGGATATGCGGAGCCTGACCATTCCGCAGAGCGTTACAACTATCGGAGAACACGCAGTCGGCTTCTGTCACCTTTCAGGTGACCAGACCGACCCTGATACGCCTATCTCGAGCTTTATCATCTACGGCTACAAAGGTTCAGCCGCTGAAAAGTACGCAAAAAGCAACGGCATTACGTTCAAGGAGATCGGTACGGCGTGCTCGCATACCTACGGCACGCCTGCGTGGTCGTGGAGCGGCTATACCTCGGCAACTGCGACCTTTACCTGCACCAAGTGCAGCAATAAGCAGACAGTCAATGCTGCGATAACAAACGCAGTCACCAAGGCGGCGACCTGTGCGGCAACAGGCGTGAGAACGTACACCGCGGCAGCAACATTCGGCGGAACGTCATACACCAACACCAAGACCGAAACTATCGCCATAGACCAAAATGCGCACAGCTGGAAAACACCGACTTACAGCTGGTCAAGCGACAACAAGACCTGCACGGCGACAAGAGTGTGCGCAAACAATGCCAATCACAATGAGAGCGAAACTGTCACGGCATCTGTTTCAACGTCAGCTGCATCGTGTACAGCAGGCGGCTCGACAACGTACACCGCCACCTTTAAAAACTCTGCATTCGCAAAGCAGACAAAGACCACCACAACATCGGCGCTGGGTCACAACTACATAACCACAGTAGTCAAACCGACCTGCACAGCAAATGGCTACACCGAGCATAAGTGTACGCGCTGCACATACAGCTACAAGTCTGACTATACCGATATGGCAGAGCACAGCTGGGGAGAGTGGGTCATCACCACGCCTGCGACCGAAACAACAACAGGCACAAAGGAGCGTACCTGCTCGGTGTGCAAAAAGAAAGAAACCGCAGCTATACCTGTCCTTGTGCACACTCACAGCTATACCTCAAAGGTCGTAGCACCGACCTGCGAAGCGCAGGGCTATACGCTGCACACCTGTTCATCGTGCGGCGACAGCTATAAGGATAACTACAAAAACGCGCTGGGTCACAGCTACACGACTACGGTCGTAAAGCCGACCTGCACAGCCCAGGGCTATACCGAGCATAAGTGTACGCGCTGCACATACAGCTACCAGTCTGATTTTACCGACACAGTTGACCATACTTTCGGCGAGTGGAGGACCACTTCTGCGCCTACCTGCATCGCAAGCGGCGAGGAAGCAAGGACCTGCTCTGTCTGCTCAAAGAAGGAAACGCGGACAGTCAGCGCCCTCGGACATAACTACATCGGCACAGTTACCGCACCCACCTGCACCGAGCAGGGCTATACCACCTATCAATGCTCGCGCTGTACAAGCAGCTACAAGGGCAATTATACCGACCCCGCAGGGCACAAGTGGAGCGCGTGGACGCAGACGAAAGCGCCTTCCTGCACAGCAGACGGCGCGCAGGAGAGAAGCTGCTCTGTCTGCAATACAAAGCAGACCGGTGAAATAACAAAGCTCGGTCATAATTACAAAACCACCGTTGTACCGCCGAGCTGTACCGAGCGCGGCTATACCCTGCATTCCTGCACAAGATGCAGCGATAATTATAAGGATACATATACCGCCGCCACAGGTCACAGCTATACCGACAGCGTGGTACCGCCAAGCTGCACCGATAAGGGATATACCGTGCATACCTGTTCAAAGTGCGGCAGCAGCTATAAGGATAACGAAACAAGCGCCGCAGGTCACAGCTTTGGCGCTTGGGAAACCACAAAAGCAGCTTCCTGCCTTGATGCAGGTTCAAAGTCGCGCAAATGTAAGACCTGCGGAGAAATAGAAACGCAGCCCGTTGAAAAGCTCGGTCACGATTATAAAACAACTATCGTTGAGCCGAAATGTACCGAGCAGGGCTATACCCTCCACAAGTGTTCAAGGTGCAGCGATTTCTACAAGGATAACTATACCGACCCCACAGGTCATGATTTCGGCGCGTGGACAGTCACCAAAGCAGCGACCTGCACCGAAGCAGGCTCTAAAAAGCGCGTGTGCAGCATCTGCAATATGACCCAGACCGATACAGTTGAGCCAAGCGGTCACAGCTATAACGCGTCCGTAACCGCACCGACCTGCACCGAAAAGGGCTATACTACCTATACCTGTTCAAACTGCGATCATACCTATACGGATAATTATAAAAACGCACTCGGTCATAGCTGGGGAGCCTGGACGACCACCAGGGCAGCGACCTGTACCGAGCAGGGAGAGCAGACCCGCACCTGCACACGCTGCAAGCAGACCGAGACCAGAGCGACTGCAAAGCTTGAACATAACTACACCAAGAAGGTCACCGCCCCCACCTGTACGGAAAAGGGCTATACCACCTATACCTGTTCAAAGTGCAAAAGCGTCTATCTTGATGACTATACCGACCCTCTCGGACACTCATTCGGCGCGTGGAAGGTCACCCGGGCAGCCACCTGTACGCAGGACGGCTCACAGACCAGAAGCTGCACCCGCACAGGCTGCACTCACAGCGAGACCCAGACCATCACAAAGCTCGGCCATAACTATAAAGATACCATAGTAAAGCCGACCTGCACCGAGCAGGGCTATACCACACATACCTGTACGCGCTGCAGCAATAGTTATACCGACGGCTATACCGACCCGCTCGGGCACTCATTCGGCGCGTGGACAGTCACCGAGGCAGCCTCCTGTACGCAGGACGGCTCGCAGACCAGAAGCTGTACCCGCACAGGCTGCACTCACAGCGAGACCCAGATCATCACAAAGCTCGGTCATAACTATAAAGATACCATAGTGAAGCCGACCTGCACCGAGCAGGGCTATACCGAGCATACCTGCACGCGCTGCAAGGACAGCTACCGCGATACCTACACCGCAGCCAACGGTCACAGATGGGGAGTATGGTCAACGACCGTGACCGCAACCGAGAACCGTGAGGGACAGATGACAAGGATCTGTTCTGTCTGCAAACAGACCGAAACCAAGGTCATCCCCAAGCTTGGCCATAACTATGTCAAGACCGTCACACCGCCGACCTGTACCGCAAAGGGCTATACCACCTACAGGTGTTCCGATTGCGGCGACAGCTATGTGGCAGACTACGTTGACGCGCTGGGACACTCTCATAAGGTCAGCAAAACAGTAGCACCTACCTGCACCGAGCAGGGCTATACTACCTATACCTGCACGCGCTGCACCCACAGCTATAACGATAATTACACCGCAGCCACAGGTCATAAGTGGGGAGCGTGGAGCACCTCAACACCTGCGACCTGTACACAGGACGGCGTTCAGACGAGAAAATGTTCGGTATGCTCCAAGACCGAAAATGCGACTGTCAAAGCAGCAGGTCACGATTATACCAAAACCGTTATCGCACCAAGCTGTACCGAAAAGGGAAGCACCCTGTACTCCTGCAAAAAGTGCAACCACAGCTATAGTGATGACTATACCGACGCACTCGGACACTCGTTTGACAGCGGAAGAGTTACCAAAGCCGCGACCTGCCTTGAGGATGGAGTAAGAACATTTACCTGTACCCGTAACGGCTGCGGCACCACAAAGACCGAAACTATCACCAGGCTCGGTCACGACTATGTGCCGACCATTGTACCGCCTACCTGCACAGAGCGCGGATATACCCAGTATAAATGCTCGCGCTGCAGCGATTTCTACAAGAGCAATTATACAGACCCCGCAGGTCATAAGTTCGGCAGCTACAGCGTTACCGTACCCGCGACCTGCAAAGCACAGGGCGTGCAGACACGCACCTGCTCCGTCTGCAAAGCGACCGAGACCAAGCCTGTCGCCAAGCTGACGCATAAGTATACAAGCAAGACCACCGCGCCGACTTGTACCGCGCAGGGCTATACGACCTATACCTGCACCCTCTGCGGCGACAGCTACAACGATAATTTCAAAAATGCCACAGGGCATAGCTGGGGCGAGTGGAAAACTACTGCCGCAGCCGAATGCGAAAAAGACGGCACGCAAACGCGGCAGTGCAAAAACTGCACCGAAAAGCAGACGCAGACTCTCGGCAAGCTCGGCCACAGCTATACATCAAAAACCGTGCAGCCTACCTGCACCGAGCAGGGCTATACCGAGTATACCTGCACGCGCTGCACCCATAGCTATAAGGACAGCTATCAGCAGGCACTCGGTCACGCTTTCGGTGATTGGGTAACAGTTGACGCGACCGTGACCAAAGAGGGCACAAAAACGCGCAAGTGCAAGTCCTGCTCGCAGACCGAAACGCTCACCCTTCCCAAGCCGAGCATAAGACTTTACGGCAATACCAGATTCGATACCGCCTTCGCCATCGCCGACAGGCTCAAAAAGGAGAACGGCGGCAAAGCGTTTGAGAATATCATCATCGCATCGGGCACCGATTTTGCAGACGCGCTCTCCGCAACCTACCTTGCAAAGAAAAAGAATGCGCCTATCCTTATCACCTCAAAGGCAGACTCTGCAATGGCAAATGTCGCAGTCTATGTTAAGGAAAACGCAAAGAAAGGCGCAAATGTCTACATCATCGGCGGCGAAAGTGCCGTATCCGCACAAATGGAGCAAAAGCTTAGCGGCTTTACCGTAAAGCGCCTTGCAGGCAGGAACAGATACCTCACCAACCTCGCGGTGCTCAAAGAAACAAAACTCACAAACGAGGAGCTGCTTGTCGCCTTCGGCGGAAACTACGCAGATGCGCTGTCATCCTCGGCAGTCGGAAAGCCTATATTCCTTGTCGCAGGCAGCGGCTTGACGGCAGAACAGAAAGCATACCTTTCAACGCTGAGATCGACCACCGCAACGATAATCGGCGGCACAGGCGCAGTAAGCGCGGGCATAGAAAAAGAGCTCAAAAAGTCTTTCAAGACAGTCAACCGTCTCGGCGGCAGCAACAGATACGCAACATCTGTACTCGTTGCAGAAAAGTACTTTGACAACCCACCGACGATAGCCCTTGCCTACGGCTTGAACTTCCCCGACGGCTTGTGCGGCGGCCCTCTCGCAATGACGTACAAGTGTCCTTTGATACTCACCGTCAGCAACAACTACACCGCTGCAAAAGCGTATGCAAAACAAATAAAAGCGACCAATACCGTCACATTCGGCGGCCCGTCACTTATAACCGATGCCGCACTCAAAGGCATCCTCGGCAAATAGTTTGCTCCATGACCCCACACCGATTCAACCATCGGCGCGGGGTCTGTTTTTTTGTTGACTTTTGTCGTAGGAAATGCTATACTTACAGATAAGAAAAATATGAAGGGGAAGATGCGCAATGCTCCTTGCTGCTAAATTTTTTGAAGACCTGGCTATGATGCTTATCGGCGGCTGCTGTGCGGCAGCGTGGCTCTCATCATTCATATTCATCAGACTGCTGGGCATCGGCGAATGTCCCGTTATCTCGGGCATTATCGGCGCAGCTATCGGCACAGGCTCGCTGTTCGTGCTACAGATTGATTCCCTTTGGCTTTCAATGGTAATATCAGCTGTCGTCACGCTTGTTGCAGGCATTGTGCTGAATAAAACCGTTTACGGTTCGACCTCTGCTGATGCAGGCGCTTCAAAAACAGAGCATTCATCGTCACCCGGCAGTATGTGGATATGCTCCTGCGGAGCAAAGAACCCATCGGGCAACAGGTTCTGCCGATCATGCGGGAAGAGTGCCGGCGTGGATACGACGAGCGCATTAGGATCTGCAAATGACCGCGCTCCAAAGGATTCATGGGTGTGCAGCTGCGGCAAGAGAAATCCCAACAGCGAGGCTATGTGCAAAAACTGCGGAAAACTGAATACGGCAGATATGTGGGTGTGCAAATGCGGTCATAAAAACCTTTCCAATGCAAAGTTCTGCAAAAAATGCGGTACCAAGCGAGCACCTGTGCGAATAATCACCGAAAAGAGCAAGGCGACCACATGGGTATGTCCCAAGTGCAAAAAGATCAACCCCAATACATCAAGAGTCTGCAAGGACTGCGGCTACGAAAAGTGATCGGTTTACGGAGTGAATAATATGGTATTTGCAACAAATTTCTTTGAAGACCTGGCTATGATGCTTATCGGCGGCTGCTGTGCGGCAGCGTGGCTCTCATCATTCATATTCATCAGACTGCTGGGCATAGGCGAATGTCCCGTTATCTCGGGCATTATCGGCGCAGCTATCGGCACAGGTACGCTGTTCATACTGCCTGCCGATGTTATGTGGCTGTCAATGGTAATTGCCGCGGCGGTAACGCTTGCAGCAGGCATCATCATTGATAAAGCTTTTTACGTGCACGCAAAGGACCTCCCCAAAACCTCGCAAAGCAGCGCGCAGCCTGTGAATGCTCACCCCGCGGAAACGCTTACCGAATGGACTTGCGCAGACTGCGGAAATGTAAATACCCCCGATGCAAAATTCTGCCGCAAGTGCGGTGCGCCAAAGCAGGGCATAAATACCGCAAATGCGCAAACAGCACAGGCTTTTGAACAGAAACAGTGGGTCTGCGCAGACTGCGGAAATGTAAATACCCCCGATGCAAAATTCTGTCGTAAGTGCGGTGCTAAAAATACACTTGCCGATGCTTTGCCGCAGACAGCGCCTGCTGGCTGGAGCTGTATAAACTGCGGAAACTCAAATGATAATGCGACCAACTATTGCCGCAGCTGCGGCAGCGCAAGGCAGCCTGCTGCCGTTATCGAAAAGCCTGAAAGCGACACGGGAATGTTCATCATTGTTTGCATCACTGCAGCCATTGGTGTCCTTGCAAGCCTGTTTATAATCACCCAGGACATGTTCAGGCACAGAAATGGCTTGCAGCAATCTGTTGAAAGAAACTATTACTTTGACCTTAACAATGTCGAGCTTGAATTTGTCACAATGGGCATAGTATTCGGCTTTGTCAGTGCAGCAGGCTTTGCACTTATGGCAGCTGTGCGCAAAAAGCTGCTGGGACTTGTCAGCCCGCTGACAGCCGCAGTCACAATGATAATATATACTCTGACCTGTGAGCAGGTAAAGATCCTTAATATGAAAATGGCGCTGCCGATAGCGGCTTTGATAGCGGCAGTCATCATCAGCGGCTTGTACTGCGTGTTTGATAAATGGTGGCTCGGTGTGATAAATATCGGCATAAGCATCGGAGCAGTGCTGCTGCTTTTCAGCACAGTCCACAAGGCGCACATAACCTATTGGGACAGCCTGCTCATCTGGTTTGACCTTTGCGGCAATGCACTTCTCATGCTGCTTGTTTCGATAGCCAATAAGCAGCGCAGCAAGTCACCGCCAAAGCAAAATGTTGAAAACACCAACTCGGTGTAATAATAGATATGGAGGAATCAAAAATGGCAGATGTTAAGACAAAATACTCGGGCACACAGACCGAGAAGAATCTTCAGGCGGCTTTTGCAGGGGAGTCGCAGGCAAGGAACAAGTATACATACTTTGCATCAAAGGCGAAAAAAGAGGGCTTTGAGCAGATAGCAGCAATGTTCCTCAAGACCGCCGATAACGAGAAGGAACACGCAAAAATGTGGTTCAAGGAGCTTAACGGCATAGGCTCGACCGCCGAGAACCTCGCAGCCGCAGCAGACGGCGAAAACTACGAGTGGACAGATATGTACGAGGACTTTGCAAAGACCGCCGAAGCAGAAGGCTTCCCCGAGCTTGCAGAAAAGTTCCGCGGCGTAGCTGCAATAGAAAAGCACCACGAGGAAAGATACCGCGCCCTTTTGAAAAACGTTGAGGCGCAGGAGGTGTTCAAAAAGAGCGAGGTCAAGGTCTGGGAGTGCCGCAACTGCGGTCATATCGTAGTAGGCACACAAGCTCCCGATATCTGCCCCGTGTGCGCACATCCGCAGGCTTACTTCGAGGTAAACGCAGAGAATTATTGATACCCTTTATAAACGCAAAAAAACAGGACTGTTTCATCAGCCCTGTTTTTATTTTTCCCTTTATTCAGTTTCCTTTTTAAAAGCCTATATGCCCTCGCGCGCTCGCGTTACTTCTTTGCCGTCCTTGCGGCACTTGATTTTTTCGCCGCCGTCTTTTTCGCCGCAGTCTTCTTGCCGCCGAACAGTCCGCCCAGCGAGGTCTTTTTGCTGTCCACATACGATAGTCCCGTCCCCGGGATACTAACCGTAGTCGTCTCGCGCCCCGTCGTGCTTATCGTCTTGCGCACACCCTTTGTGCCTGCCGAAATGCTCGCGCTCTTTGTGCCGATGTTCAGCTTCAGCCCGTGCCCGAGGTTAATGCTTTTCCTGAATCTCAATCCCATATCCAAAACTCCTTTCGCATCATATCCAAAACATTTTAACCAGTATACCATAACGCTCCTGCCGTGTCAAGAAAGCCCCAGCTTTATCGTTACGATAAAATCCTCGCCCTGCAAGTCAGCCGAAATGCTTCCGCCGAGCAGCCCCGTAAACTGCTTTGCAATAGCCATTCCAAGACCTGTGCTGCCTGCCGTGCGCGATGTCTGCGTCGTGTAGAATTCGTCAAAAACGTGGCTCGGGTCGAGATTTTTCTCCGCCGTGTTGTTTTTGAAGGTCACTATCCTCTCGTGCGGATCAACGTCAATGTACAGCGTCTCGCGTCCGTGCTTCATCGCGTTGTTGGTGAGGTTGTCAAAAACGCGCATAAGCATATCCTTGTTTGATAGTATCGGCACATTCGATTTTGGACAGTTAAGTTCTATCCTCCTGCCGCGGTCGTTGTAATCATCGTAGTAGTGCGATATCGACTCCTCCAGCACCCCGATAAGATTGAGCTGCGTAAGCTCGGGCTGCTTGCCCTCGGAAATGACCTTGTAAAACTCAAAGAACTGGTCGATAAGCTCCTGCAATCTGCGCAGCTTTCGCTCCGTTATCTCCAGCTCACGCGCCCTCTCCGCCTCGTCGGTGTTCTCATACTGCGCCAGCCTCACATAGCCAAGCGCCGAGGTCAGCGGCGTGCGCAGGTCGTGTGAGATGTTGGTCATCATCTGCTCGATGTCGTGGCTCTTGCGGTTGTAAAGAATACGCTCATCGCGTATCAGCCGCAGCAGCGAGTTTATCTCGTTGATAAGCTGTGCATCGCCCATACCTATCTCAAGGTTGACCAGATTGTTCGTGTCCTCTTCCTTGATGCGCTGTATCTGCTCGACAGTGCTTGCACTGCCGACCTTTAACTGTATCAGAATTACAATAAGAACAAATGTCACAATGCTGAGCAGTATCACCGCAATAAGCATACGCACCCACTCCTTTTAAAGATTTACCCCTATGCCGTTTCTTTCTTTTTTCTGAAAACTATACGCATAACTATAAACGCTATCGGGAGCCCAAGCAGCAGCGGTAACCAAACAAGTGCCAGCGGAGTTCCCCACATTTTCATCGCCCTTGGTCTTTGTGTAACGATGCAGTATGTCCACACCGTAAAGTATATCGAAATGATTATGTTTAACGCGTCAATAATGCACAGTACGAACTGCCGCATTACCACATCGCCCTTTTCGGTGACCTTTTTGTTTGGCTTTACACGCCTTACAAAAAAACCGCACAGACTCAAAAGCCCGATGATCCCGAAGCCTGCAACGAACGGATATATTCCGAAAATCTTGTTGTCGATAACATCAAATATGCTTTCATGCGTCTTTTCGTCAAACCCGAAATGTATCCCCATAGGGTTTGGCAGACTGTCATACCTGATAATGAACCACACAAGACCGATAGCCAGCGGTATCAGACACGCAATCAAGATGATTATGTGAGCCCTTTTAAGTGCTTTCATTTTTTCTCCCCCAAAATAGAATTATTTCAGTATCTCAGAGCGCTTGAAATGCCGCAGCCCGAAAGCAAATGCCGCCGCCGCGATCGCAATGCTCGCTGCCGCCACCGAGATGTGAAATCCCGTGCTGCGCGATGCTGCGATGTACTGGTAAATGTTCGTGAAATCGTAGTCCACAAGATATTTCTCTGCAAAGCTGCTCGTTGTTTTTATCTCAAGAAATACTCCGACAGCTATCGTGTACACCGACGGCACCAGAATGATTATCGTGTTAAAAACCGCCGTCTTTCTTATTATGAATGCCAGCATTATAAATACCGAGATTATCGCAATAAACGTCGGCAGCTGCCAGAATACCACCGCGAAATACTCACCCGCGGGCGTTGACCTGCCGCTTCCGTACATCAGCCGCCTTGCCGCGTAGTAACCGCTGTTTCCCAGCAGAAAATAACAAATGCTCACGCACTGCACCGCGATAAACTTGAAAACATAATACTTTGTCTTTGTCGTCACCGATGAAAGCGTGTTTTTCAGCGTCCTGCTGCTGAAGTCCGAAAGCAGCAGTACAGATACGGGGAACAGCATCAGAAAATAGTAGTTCGCGTTGCACCCCACCATACGCAGATCGGTCTTGAAGCTGCTGTTAAAGTATCTTGAAGGGTCATACCCCGCCGAGATCATCGCGATGCTGTCAACAATAAGCGCGCCTCCATAGATCACAGCCATTACCAGCAGGCATATGTATGTCCCCTTTGACCGCACGAGCCTGTACAGGTCAGCTTTTGCCATGTTTATCATACCCTGTACCTCCTAAACTGCGCTGAGAAGCTTCTTGAAGTAGTCCTCAAGGCTCAGCCCCGATTCAAACACCGCGCCCACGCCTATCCCTTGCTCAACAAACGTCTTTGTGATAAGCATAGTGTCGATGTTCTGCTGCGTTATGCGTATCTCGGTGTCGCTGGTTATCTCGTAATCGCTTATCCCCAGAATATCCTCAAGCACCGTCGATGCCTTTGCCGAGTTGTCTGTGCGAAGCACCGTACACATACTGCACTCCTGGTCAAGCTCGTCCTTGGTGAGATCCTTGATGACCTTTCCCTTGTCGATTATAAGGAACCTGTTCGCCACCGCGTACAGCTCCGAAAGAATGTGGCTTGAAATAATAAGCGTCACATCGCGCTCTCTGTTCAGCCTGAAAAACGTGTCACGCAGATCGCTCGCGCCGATAGGATCAATGCCGTTGATAGGCTCATCAAGCATCACCAGATCCGGACTGTCCAGCAGCGCAAAAGCTATCCCCAGCCTTTGCTGCATACCAAGCGAGAAATCCTTGAATTTCTTTTTGCCCGTGTCCGTCAGCCCGACAGTTTCAAGCACCTTGTCTATCTGCGAAAGATCCGTTATGCCCTTTTGCAGACAGTAGTATTTCAGATTTTCCCTCGCCGTCATGTTCCTGAAAAAAGCAGGCTCCTCAACAAGACAGCCGATGCGCCTGCGCTGCCTGCGCAGATCCTCACCCGTCTTTGAGAAAATAGAGTATTCGCCGTCCGTGCATTCCGTCAGCCCCGAAAGTATCTTCAGGAGAGTCGTCTTGCCCGCACCGTTCCTGCCGATAATACCGAAAATATCACCCTTGTTTACCGTCAGATCAACATTGTCAAGTGCAGTAAAGCTGCCGTACTGCTTTGTAAGATTTTTCGCAGTAAGAATTGCCTCGTGCATCTCATTGCCTCCCGTAGTGTTATTTCATATCAATAATACCATACGATCCTGAAACAACACTTAAATCAAATCTTAATTATTGCTTAACAGCGTCATTTTTTCAGCCTGTACCCAATACCCCATACCGTCTCGATGTAGTCGGTATCGGGATCACATTCCTTGAGCTTCTTGCGCAGCTTGCTTATGTGAACGTTCAGAGTGTTGTCGTCAGCAGAGTTCTCATAATCCCATACCGTGTCATAGATCATGCTCTTTGTGCAGGTGCGCGAGTGGTTTCTCACCAGCAGCTGCAAAAGCAGGTACTCGTGCCGTGACAGATCCATATCGCGCCCGTTGCAGCTTGCGTGGAAATTGTCAGGGTCAAGCGTGATGCTTTTGTAAGTCAGCGTCATCGCAGCAGGCTTTGCCGCCTCGCCCGATACCGTTCTCAAGCGCGCCGTGATCCTGGCAATAAGCTCATCGTTGTCAAACGGCTTTGTTATGTAGTCATCAGCACCCAGCGTAAAAAGATCGACCTTTTTCGAGGTGTCGTGTATCGCGCTCATAACGATTATCGGAACGTTCTTCTTTTTCTTCAGCTCTCCCACTATCTCCTCACCGCTGCGCCCGGGCAGCATAAGGTCCAGCAGGATAAGGTCAACATTTCCCCCGTGCACAAGCACGCCCTCCGTGCCCGAAAATGCCGAGATCGTCTGAAACCCGTTAGTGCGCAAAAGTGTGCGCAGCATCGAATTTATCTCGTTGTCGTCCTCTATTATAAGAATTGTCTTTGCCATAGCCCTACCCTCCATAGCAGTATAGTCTTTATAAAGTATACCATATTTTTAACTTTTTTTCAACACTTTCGCAAAATTGTTTTCGATTTTTATTGCACCGCAGCAAAAAATATGTTATACTGTTACCAAAAGCATATCATCGGATAAGGAGGAATAAAATATGCTTGAAAAAGGCAGCAAAGCACCCGATTTTACATTGTGCGATAAAGACGGCAGGGAAGTGTCCCTCTCGGACTTTGCAGGCAGCAAAGTGGTGCTGTATTTTTACCCGCGCGACAACACCCCGGGCTGTTCACGGCAGGCTTGCGCATTTGCCGCCGCCTATAACGATTTTAAAACGCTCGGCGTGCAGGTCATCGGCATCAGTAAGGACAGCACAGCATCTCATGAAAAGTTCGCGCAGAAATACTCCCTGCCCTTCATTCTGCTCTCTGACCCCGAGCGCAAAGCGATAGAAGCCTACGGCGTGTGGCAGGAGAAAAAGAATTACGGCAAGATCTCAATGGGCGTGGTGAGAACGACCTTTGTCATTGACGAAAACGGACTCATCGAAAAAGTAATGCCCAAAGTCAAGCCCGATACCAATGCCGCAGAGATACTTGCATATCTCAAAGGCGAGTAATACATTTCAAGGAGGATCAATCATGCCATTCATCAACGTCAAGACAAACACCCCCGTAGCGCAGGACAAAATGCAGACCATCAAATCCGCACTCGGTCAGGCGATCACCGCGATCCCGGGCAAATCAGAGAGCTGGCTCATGGTCGGCATCGAGCCTGATTATGCCCTTTGGTTCAAGGGCAGCGATTCACCCGCCGCAATGGTCGAGGTCAGCGTCTACGGCAGCGCATCACCAAGCGCATACAGCAAGCTCACCGCGCAGGTAACGGATATCCTGGGCAGCTCCCTGGGCATCTCACCCGACAGGATATACGTCAAGTATTTTGAAACGCAAAACTGGGGCTGGAACGGCTCAAACTTCTGAAAGACCCCATAAAAAAGATCCCCGCACACCGCAGGGATCTTTCTTTTTTTATGCTATTCCACGTTTTTCAGCGCCTCGTCAAGCGGTATCTTGTTTATCCTCTTTTTGAGGCAAAGCGCAGTTACCACATACGATGCAGATGCGATAGCGACCGTCGTCAGATAAGCACTTATCGGGATATCCGGAGCTATCCAGCCCGAGTACTGCATCATCATCACGCGCCATATCTTGTCAAGTGCAAATGATGTTATCGGCAGGCAGGCAACTATCGACACCAGCGTAACTATCGTCGTCGTGTGGATGTAAATGCCGCCTATCTCGCGCTTGTTGTAGCCAAGTATCTTTGTCATTGATATCGACTGGCTGTTCTTTTCGATGATGACCTTTGCCAGCATAAATACAACCAGAATAATGACCGCAACTCCGATAAAGATGAACGCCGTCATCATGCTGCCCATCGAGCGCTTGAGCTGACGCGAGGTCTTGGTAAGGTCGTCCTTTGTGATGTGCGCAGCGACCAGCTTCTGATCTATGTCGTCTATCTCCTCACTGCACAGGTAGCCCGTAAAGCTGCCTTCCTCTTTATCAAACATCTCGTTGAAATCATCGATCCCCGTGAAAACAGCCAGCGTGCTGGGGTATGTGTAAACACCTCCGACCGTGAACTCGTACTCCTTTTCCGTGTACTTGTCCTTGAGCGTTATCTTGTCGCCCTCTTCAAGACTGTACTTGTCAGCATAAGCGTTTGAGATCACCGCCTTGCCGCCGCCGAGCTTTTCGTGGAAGTACCTGCTCGAGGGAATAAATCCGTAGACCGAGATCTCCTCGGTGAAATCCTTGCCCGTTGTTTCAAGCGCTGTAACAGCGTACTTTTCAGCCTTTTCATTCTGCGTCGGAACAGGCGCTTTAAGCACATACTGGTGCTGGGCTATCATATTGTTTACCGTGTCCTCGCTGAGCTGGTCAAGCAGCGGGTTAAACAGCAGACAGAACATCAGTATAACGCTTGAGAAGAAAATACCCGCAAAGATCGTGATGTATCCGGGAATGTTCTGAAATACGACTCTCAGGCGGAAGCGCTTCATAATGCCGATCTTCGTGTTGAGCTTGAAAGCCTTCTTGCGCTGCTTTCTCTTCAGGTCGCGGCGCAGGAATTTCAGCGGTGAAAGGCTGAGCTTGTGCGCGAGCATAATAAAGTTGATAAGCGAAAGCAGTACCATCGGTATAACAGTTGTGTAAATGAACGCCTTTGGGCTCCAGACAGTCGAGTACGAAACAAAGCTGTACGAGCCAAGGTATGCACTTGCCATAAAATCCTTGAATACCGTGTAGCCGAGAATGTTTCCGACTATGCACGCAACTATCAGAACTATTATCGGAGCCGCCATATAGTGCCTTATCAGCTCGCCCTTTGTGAAGCCCGAAGCGCGCAGCGTACCGATAACATTCGCTTCCTTGACGATAGTGTTTCCCGTAGTAACAGCGAACACGAACGCAATGATAACGATAAGCATATAAAGCATTACCATCATCATTATCTGGTCGTGCCCAACATCATTTCCCGCAAAATTGATAGCCTGGTTATTGCACCCGGGGATATAGTCAAGCAGCTGTACCTTCTGCGTAAGAGCCTTTGAAAGCTCGGTCGCCCTGTCAACAGCCTCCTTGCCGAGCCTGTCAGCAGGAGCCTTGTCGTATTTCCACGAGTACGAGTAGTGAATGTTCATTTCGCAGAACTTTTCATAGTCCTCCTGCGATGCAATACCCACACCGAACTTCTCCGTGTCAAACATAAAGTCGGTGTTATTTTCATACAATGCCGAGTAGTCAGGCAGCGCAACTATGCCGACTATCTTGTACTCCTTGCCGTCTATCTCAACATCACCGTCAAGCTCTAATTCGTTGCTTTTCATATAAAGCCTGTCAAGAGCGACCTCGCCGCTGCTTTGAGGAAGCTTTCCTTCAAGCACACAAACCTTGTTGACCTCTTTTCTGTCAGCAAAAAAACGTATGTGGCTGCCGTGAACGCTTGGCTGCATCGAGTAGAAATTGTTGTACAGCGTAAGCTTGTTTTCCTCCTCGATAGACTTTATCACATCGTCACCCGGTACCTGAGCGACCTCAAAGTTGCCGTCCTCGATGTTGTATTTTTCAAAGCTGTTGTCATACGCATCTTCAAGACTTATATCCGCCACAAAGAAGCCCGATGCAACACCGATGATAGCCAGCATAAAAATGAATATAACAACGTATTTACCCGTTTCACCCTTTATCTCACGCCATATGCGCCTGCGCATTGGATTTTTCATATCTGTGTCATTCCTTTCGCCGTGTTCGTTTATCACCAGTCAAGATCTGCTGCCTTTACCTTTGTGTCGTTAGTGTAGTTCTTTCTGATAACACCGTCACGCAGCTTGACAACTCTGTCCGCCATGTTCTTGATAGCGTCATTGTGAGTTACCATGATCACCGTGCTGCCATACTTCTGGTTGACAGTCTCGATCAGCTGAAGTATCTCCTTTGAGGTATTGTAGTCAAGCGCACCCGTAGGCTCGTCGCAGAGCAGTATATCGGGATTCTTGACAATCGCCCTGCCTATCGCCGTCCTCTGCTGCTGACCGCCCGAAAGCTGATTTGGCAGCTTGTGTCTGTGTTCGTACAGCCCAAGAGTTTTAAGAATGTCATCAACATCAAGAGGGGAGTCACTCAAATATGCGCCCACCTCAACATTCTCCTTGATGTTCAGATTAGGGATAAGATTGTACATCTGGAATATGTACCCCAGGTGCTTTCTGCGGTAAAGCGTAAGCGCCTTTTCGTTCATGTCCGCAGTTTTCTCACCGTTTATCGAGATGTACCCCTCGTCTGCCGAGTCGATACCGCCGATGATGTTCAAAAGTGTGCTTTTGCCCGAGCCCGAAGGTCCCAGCAGCACGCAGAACTCACCCTTTTCAATACCTATGTCGATGCCCTTGAGTACATCTGCACGGCTTTCACCGCTGCCGAATGATTTTTTGATCCCGCTGATTTCAATAAACATAATTGTCTCCTCTCTTTCTAACATATGAATGCTTATTCATATGTTCACTTAATAATATATCACGCAAATCCCGGTTTGTCAACCCCGTTTTTGAAAAAAAACAAAAAATCGGGTCACCGCCGTATCGCCCAAGCGATAAGCAGTACCCGAAATCGTTGATAAAATAATAAAAGACTTCATGTATCTGCCTATGCCTGCTTGATACATGAGTCTCGTCATTTAAGACAAACCAGGTGTCACCACCGAGATTGTTGGTTTGCCACACCGCGTAAGCGATGCTGCTACTCCCTCACTATTTATGTTTGCATCTTAATCGTAACATATGTTACCTAATTTGTCAAGCGGCTTTTGCGCATTTAAGACTTTTTTAAGACTATGCGTTTTCACGGTGCAGAAAAATTGGTTAGCTTTGTCTAACCGCAAATGATTATACACCCGCTTTCGCAAATTGTCAATATCTGATATCTCGCCGCCGCATATGCCCCAAAGCGCTGAATATACGCGCTTTGCGTGAAAACTCTGCGATCAGCCCATTAAAAGTTTGTTGAATTGTACTTATTTTTTGGTTAGCCGCCTCTAACTTATTGTACATCTTCACGATTTTAACGTAAATGCGCGTTCACCGCTTGACAAATCGAACACAACGCAGTATCATTGAATATAGGTTAGCAAGCACTAACTATGAGCTTTGAAAGGAGTTGTCATATGATGCCTTTGACATATGCAAAAGCGGGCGAGGAAAACATAATCAAGAAGATAGGCGGTACGCCGGAGGTCAAAAAGCACCTTGCAGACCTGGGCTTTGTAGTCGGAGGAAGCGTAACTGTCGTAAATACGCTCGGGGGCAATATGATAGTCAACGTCAAGGACTCAAGGGTAGCTATTGATAAGCAAATGGCTAACAAGATAATGGTCTGATATCCGGGGAGGGAAGGAAAATGAAGACATTGAGAGAAGCAGCCATAGGCAGCACCGTAAAGGTGGTAAAGCTGCACGGCGAGGGCGCAGTAAAGCGCAGAATAATGGATATGGGCATAACAAAGAATGTTGATATCTATATCAGAAAAGTAGCACCGCTTGGTGATCCTATGGAGGTCACAGTCCGCGGCTATGAGCTTTCGCTTCGCAAGGCGGACGCTGAAATGATAGAGATAATGTAACATTTATTTTTTTGATTATAGGTTAGCAATCCCTAACCTGCTTGGAGGAAGGAAGTATTATAATGGGTCTGAAAATAGCACTTGCCGGCAACCCTAACTGCGGCAAGACCACGCTGTTCAATGCGCTGACAGGTTCAAACCAGTTTGTCGGCAACTGGCCGGGAGTAACGGTCGAAAAGAAGGAGGGCAAGCTCAAAGGTCACGACGGCGTTACCGTCACCGACCTGCCGGGCATCTATTCGCTCTCACCGTATACGCTTGAGGAGGTCGTAGCAAGAAACTACCTCGTAGGCGAGCGCCCCGATGCCATACTCAACATCATCGACGGCACCAATCTTGAAAGAAACCTCTACCTTACCACACAGCTCGTAGAGCTTGGCATACCCGTTGCAGTGGCTGTCAATATGATGGACGTTGTAGAGAAAAACGGCGATAAGATAAATACAAGCGAGCTTGCAAAGCAGCTTGGCTGCAAGGTCGTTGAGATATCCGCCCTCAAGGGCAAGGGTGTTAAGGAGGCTGCACAGGCAGCTATCGACGCAGCAAATTCAAGCGAAAAGACCGTGCCTATGCACACCTTTTCGGGCAGCGTAGAGCACGCGCTTGCACATATCGAGGAGGCTTGTGTCCACTCAATGCCCGAGGAGCAGCAAAGATGGTACGCTATCAAGCTCTTTGAGCGTGATGATAAGGTCATCGAGCAGCTCGGTATCGACGGCGTGACAAAAGCGCATATCGAGCACGACATCGCAGCCGTCGAAAAGGAAATGGAAGATGATTCCGAGTCTATCATCACCAACGAAAGATACATCTACATATCAAGCGTCATCAAAGCTTGCTATAAGAAAAAAAGCGGCGATAAACTCACAAGCTCCGATAAGATAGACAAGGTAGTTACAAACCGCTGGCTCGGTCTGCCGATATTCGCCCTCATCATGTTCCTTGTTTACTATATCTCCATGGTCGCAGTAGGAACTCCTATGACCGACTGGGTGAATGACGGCGTGTTCGGTGACGGCTGGCACCTCGTAGGTATCGGTTCCAAGGATTTTGAAGAGGCTGAGGAAAAGTACGGCGACAGCGATGCTATCATCGCAGCCTTCAACGAGCAGTACGGAAGCGACGAGATTGCCGAGGCTATCGACATCGAGTCCGAAGACTTTGACGAGCAAGCCGCAAAAGAGGCTCTTGATAAGCTCGCCGCAGCAACTCCTGCCGATGCAGAGCTTACCTATACCTTAGAGGACGAGGAAACTCTCGAAACATCAGATGAGGACGCAGATAAAGCTGCCCTTGAGGATGCGATCGCACAGTACACCGATAAGGACTATAAGTCCGATTACGGCGCACCCGATACCGCAAACTACGGCGTGTTCGTCCCGTCTATCCCGTCGCTCGCAGAGAAAGGTCTTGACAAGCTCGGCGCAGCAGATTGGGTAAAAGGACTCGTCCTTGACGGCATCATCGCAGGTGTCGGCGCAGTCCTCGGATTTGTACCGCAGATGCTCGTTCTGTTCCTGCTGCTCGCAATCCTTGAGGCTTGCGGCTATATGGCAAGAATAGCATTCGTACTCGATAGAATATTCAGAAAATTCGGCCTCTCGGGCAAATCATTTATCCCTATGCTTGTCGGCGTAGGCTGCGGCGTTCCGGGTGTTATGGCATCAAGAACTATCGAGAACGAGCGCGACCGCCGTATGACCATCATGACGACCACCTTTATCCCCTGCGGCGCGAAAGTGCCTTTCATCGCAATGATAGCAGGCGCACTTTTCGGCGGCTCCGCGTGGGTATCGACCTCTGCATACTTCATCGGTATGGCAGCGATAATCATCTCGGGCGTAATGCTCAAAAAGACAAGAATGTTCGCAGGCGACCCCGCACCGTTCGTTATGGAGCTTCCTGCTTACCACCTGCCGACAGTCGGCAACGTGCTTCGCTCAATGTGGGAGCGCGGCTGGTCGTTCATCAAAAAAGCAGGAACTATCATTCTGCTCTCAACTATCGTAGTATGGTTCACAAGCCGCTTCGGCTTTGTTGACGGAAGCTTCTCAATGCTCGAGGAGGATCAGCTCGATGCATCTATCCTCGCCAAGATAGGAAACGGCATCGCATGGATATTCAAGCCTCTCGGCTGGGGCAACTGGCAGGCAGCTGTTGCATCTATCACGGGACTTGTTGCAAAGGAAAACATCGTCGGCACAATGGGTATTCTCTACGGCGGCGGAGAGCTTACGACCTGGCAGGCACTCGCTGCTTCCTTCACAGGTGTTACAGGTTTCTCGTTCCTCGTGTTCAACCTGCTTTGCGCACCTTGCTTTGCAGCGATCGGCGCTATCAAGCGTGAGATGAACAACGCAAAGTGGACATGGTTCGCTATCGGCTACCAGTGCGGATTTGCATACGTCATCGCCCTGATGATAAACCAGTTCGGCAACATCTTTATGTCAGGCGCGAAGATAAATGTGGTAGGACTTATCGCAGCGAGCCTGCTCCTCATCGGTATGATCTACATGCTCTTCAGACCGTATAAGGAAGCAACAAAGCTGACTATCAAAAGCAAAAAACTTGCTATCAATACCAAGTAAACAATAACAAAAGGAGTGATACCTGTGCTGTCGTGGATCAGCTCAAATATCGGAACGATAATAGTCTGCGCCGTCCTTGTCCTCATCGTCACCGCAATAGTGATGAATATGATAAAGGATAAAAAGAAAGGCAAGTCGGTCATCTGCGGCGGCAAGTGTGCCCACTGTGCAATGGGCTGCTCGTGCTGTCACGCAGCACCCAAGCAGACTCCGAATAATAAAAAGCCCCGCGAGCATCTCGCAGAGCTTAGGTAAAAGCTTATAGCTTTTAAGGTTTTCATTTTTGACAGACCTCTCCATAGTCAAGAACTGTAAGGTAACAACCCCTTGCAGTTCTTTTTATGCAAATCAGAGTTTGCCGCCGCGGCGGCGCGCTTGTCCGTCGCATATCGGTTTGAGCAGGCAGCGGCTTTCGTGCCGCTCCGGGCTTTCACTTTGTGATAGCGGTAC
>CADAEJ010000028.1 GCA_902786965.1 uncultured Ruminococcus sp.
CAGTACAACACTGCTTTGTACAGCGAAAAGTCCGCAGGTATGATAGCGGGTGCAATAGCACGGACGGCTTTGAACATCATCGCAGACCCCAAGCAGAAGCTGTGCGGTATCAGTATGATATCCGATGAGCAGAGGCAGCGCCTTGCGGCATTTTCCTGCACGGGCAGGAGAGAGATACCGATAAGGCTGATGCACAAGCTGTTTGAGGCACAGGCGCGCAAGCACCCCGAAAGGTGCGCACTTATCGCCTGCGATGCAAGCTACACCTATGCGCAGCTTGACAAGGTGATGAACGCTGCTGCCAACGGACTTGCACAGCTCGGAGTAGGACGGGGCGACAGGGTTGCGATACTTCTGCCGCGGACGAGCAGACAGATCATCGCTATGTACGCGGTACTCAAAGCAGGCGGTGCATACATACCGTGCGATACCGAGTATCCACAGGAGCGTATTGAATACATCATTGAAAACAGCGGTGCAAAGTACATCATCACGGATTCTCCAAAGGGGTATGATAACGAGATAGACATACAGCGCCTTGTTGAGTGTACAGACACGCACTCTCCTGACAGCAGCGTAACGCCCGAGGACACCGCTTATCTTATCTATACATCCGGTTCAACTGGCAGACCAAAGGGGGTTGAGATCAGTCACGGTTCTATTGCAAATTATCTTACGCCTTGCGATGAAAACATTCATATAAATGCTGCTGCAAACGAGGGGAGCGTTTATGTTTCCGTAACAACGGTATCGTTTGATATGTCGCTCAAGGAAACTGCTGTGGCGCTTTGCAGCGGACTTACGCTTGTGCTTGCAGATGAAGCGCAGACCAAGGATCCGCAGCTTTTGTGCGCTCTGTTTGAGAAAACACACGCTGATGTTTTCAATGCCACGCCTTCAAGACTTGAACAGTATATGCTGCTTGACAGCTTTAAAAAGGCGCTTGCAAACTTCCGCGTGATAATGTGCGGCGGTGAGAAGTATTCGCCAAAGCTGCTTAGCGAGCTTAAAGCGGTCACAAGGGCAAGGATATTCAACACATACGGTCCGACAGAGATAACGGTTTCCTGCAATGCAAAGGAGCTTACCGACCAAAGCGGGATCTGTGTTGGAAAGCCACTGCTGAACGTGAACGAGTATATCGTCGATCAGGACGGCAACCTGCTGCCGCCTGGTGCGGTGGGAGAGCTGTATGTCGGCGGTGCAGGTGTTGCAAAGGGCTATCTTAACGCGCCGCAGCTTACTGAAAAGAGCTTTGCGGAATTTGGCGGCGAGAGGATATATAAAACAGGCGACCGTGCCCGCTGGACAGACGGCGGCGACATAGTGATACTTGGAAGAAATGACGATCAGGTAAAGCTGCGGGGCTTGCGGATAGAACTTGGCGAGGTTGAAAAATCTATCCTGTCGCTTGAGGGGGTAAAGCAGGCGGTGGCTGTAATAGGCAGGATCGGCTCGGCAGAGCATCTTTGTGCATACTACTGCGCAGACAGCAGCATCACGCCCGATGCCGTGCGCGGGCATATCTCAAAGAGGCTTGCCGCTTATATGGTACCCTCATGCCTGATAAGAATGGACAGTATGCCGCAGACACCGAACGGAAAGACGGATGTGCGGGCGCTTCCAAAGCCGTATCTTTCATTCACAGAGGAAATAAGCGAGCCTGCGAACGAGACGGAAAAGCTGCTGTGTGATATTTTCGCGCAGGTGCTGGGGATAGACAAGGTGGGCGCGCAAAGCAGCTTCTTCGACCTGGGCGGAACATCGCTCACGGCGACGAGCGTGCTTGTAAAGGCAAACGAGAAGGGACTTGAGATATCCTATACCGACATATTCGCGCTGAAAACTCCGCGTGCGCTTGCAAGAAAAGCAGGCGGTGCGCAGGAGGCTGATAAGGGGATATCAGGCTTTGAGTACGGCGTATTTGATGATATACTCAAGGCAAATGTATTTGACGAAAGTTCAAATGGGAAAAATGATGTTGGCGATATTTTGCTGACGGGTGCGACGGGATTTCTCGGGATACACATACTCAAGCGCTTCCTTGACAGCAGCGATGCAAAGGTGTGGTGCCTTGTCAGGGCGGGCAGAAACAGCGCAGAGGATAAGCTGAAGCTGATGCTTTACTACTACTTTGAGAATGATTATTCGGAGCTGTTCGGCAAAAGGATATTCGTTATAAGCGCAAGCGTTACATCGACCGACTGGTTTGCACAGCTCGACGGGTGCAGGATAGATACGGTCATAAACTGTGCGGCACTTGTCAAGCATTTTTCGGACACCGATGATATTGAGCGGGTCAACACGGGCGGAGTAAGAAATCTTATCGAGCTTTGCAAAAAGCACGGCAGTATGCTCGTGCAGGTGTCAACAGGCAGTGTTGCGGGCGACAGAGTTAACGGCTATCCTGCGAAGGACAGATGCCTTGACGAGCGCAGCTTCTATTTCGGGCAGACGATAGACAACGATTATGTGAAGAGCAAATTCCTTGCTGAAAGATACGTTCTGGAGGCGATAAAGGACGGGCTGAGAGCCAAGATAATGCGCGTGGGCAATCTTGCGCCGCGGTCAAATGACGGAGAGTTTCAGATAAACTTTGTTTCCAACGGCTTTATGGGCAGGCTGAGAGCGTATCTCGTTATAGGCGCATATCCGTATTCGATGATGGGCTATCCTGTCGAGCTTGCGCCGATAGACGAAACGGCAGATGCGATATTAAGGCTGTGTACGACCGATGATAAGTGCTGTATATTCCACCCGTTCAACAATCATTATATACCGCTGGGCGATATAATACTGAGAATGAAACAAATGGGACTTGATATAAAGCTGTGCGGTGATGAGGAATTCGCGCGGTGCGTCAAGGCTGCGCAGGACGATAAGAAAAAGGCTGCGCTGCTTACGGCGCTGCTTGCTTATGAGACTATGGACAGCAGTAAAAAGGTAGAGATGATACGCACGGAAAATGAGTATACGACACAATGCCTGTACAGGCTTGGCTTTAACTGGTCGATGACGGCGGACAGCTATATATCTGCCTTTCTTAAAGCGCTCAAAGGGCTTGGATACTTTGATGTGGAGGATAAGATATGACGACACTGAACAGAAACTCTGCGCTTCTTGGGAAAAAATTCAACGAATATCTTCTGCCTGCGATACTCAGCGCTATGTCGATACTGCTGGCATCATTTGTGGACGGCATAATCGTTTCAAAGCTTATAAGCCCCGATGCGCTTTCGGCAGTCAATCTCGCAGAACCCGTTATACTTTTCTTTCAGGCTTTGTTTTTCCTTTTCGGCATAGGCGGATTGATAAGCATTTCAAGGGCGCTGGGGGAAAGAGACAGCCGAAAAGCAAACGTGCTTTTTACTCTTGCCGCGATAGGTGCGGTGATCGTCTCGGTCGCTGTAACGGTGGTCGGGACGGTGTTCAAGGACGGTATCGTATCGCTTGTGTGCAACGAGCAAAAGCTGACGAAGATGGTCAGCGACTATGTTTCATACAGCATTTACGGAAGCGCGTTCATAATAATCATACCTACGTTTGTTTTTCTGATGCGGGTGGACGGTTTGCCGAAGTTCTCCTCTGCGATACTGATAGTATCAAACGCAGTAAATCTTGTGATGGATATAGTCTATATCGGTGCGCTCGGAATGGGGATAAAGGGGGCGGCGCTTGCAACGGTGACAGGGTACGCAGTCGGCTCGCTGATGGTGCTGTACTATCTGTGCATCTATAAAAAGCGCACGCTCAAATTCGTAAAGCTCGGTGCAGGGGACTTGAAAAGCCTTGCGCAGCTTTGCACAAGCGGCATATCCTCGGTGCTGAATACTGTGCTTTTGTTCGTAAAGGCGATACTGCTCAACAGGATCGTTATAAAAGCGGGCGGTGCTGATGCGATATCTATCTTCTCGGTATGTAATTTTCTGCTGACGTTCATATCAATGTTCGTATCGGGCGGCGCTGATACTATGACACCGATAGTCAGTATGCTCAGCGGTGAAAAGGATAACAAGGGCATTGGCATAATACTTAAAAAGACATTTGCGTTCGTGCTGGGCTGCTGTGCGGCGGTAATAGCATTTGTCTGCATTTTCCCCGAGGCTGTGCTTGCAATATTCTCGGTAAGGTCAGAAAGCAAGCTCGCTATTGGTGTGCCTGCTGTGAGGATATTTTCGCTCAGCCTTATCGGTATGGGGATAAGCTATATTATGATGAACTATTTTCAGTCGGTAAAGCACAAGGCGCTTTCTGTAATGATAACGCTTCTGCGTGGGATAGTTCTGACCGTACCGCTTGCATATGCGATGTCAAAGCTCTTTGGCGTGAGGGGGATATGGTGGTCGCTGTTTGTTTCGGAGATGCTGACTGCGGCAGCGGCGTTCGGCGTGAGCTTTATCATCAGATGCACCCATAAAGATAAATACAGCAGCGTATTTTTATTTGAAAGGTTGGCAGATAGCAGTGCGGTGCTTGATGTCAGCATTGAGGCGAAAAAGACAGATGCGGTCAGGGTATCCGAAAGCATTTGCACATTCTGCCTTGAAAACGGCGCTGACGGGCAAAGGGCAAAGTATGCAGGCTTGCTTGCGGAGGAAATGGTCGAGCATATCCGCCGCTTCAATGGCGAGAATGCTCCGCAGATAGACCTGTTCTGCAAGGTGCTTGATGACAGGGTGATACTTTCCGTGCGCGATAACGGCGCGATATTCGATCCTGCAAAGGTCGATGACGACACGCAGGGTCTTACAAATCTTAAAATGATACGCAGCGTGGCTGACAAGGTAGAGTACACAAGAGTCATAGGGCTAAACAATATGCTTGTTGAATTAGGAGGGTGATAAGGATGCTGAATTTTTACTGGTACAATTTTTCTTCGGACCTGACTGCGCGGCAGATAACGCAGCAGATAAACGATATGTGCGAGCGCACCAAACAGTACGAGCGAATGGAGGAAATAATGCTGTTTGTATGCGTGCCGACCGCATCGCTTGAAGCTGTGTGCAGAGATGTTGAGGACAAGGGGCTGGTGAAGATATGCTCGCAGTGCTTTTGCGCGGGCAGGGTGACGGGTATGCCCTCGCCGCAGACGCTAAAGGCGATAGGTGCGCACGCAGGTATGACAGGTCTTGCTGACAGGAGATACCTGCTGGGAGAAACGGACGAGATGTGCCGCGACGGCGTGCAGGAGCTGCTGTCGCTTGGAATGAAGGGGCTGCTGTGCGTGGGCGAAAATATGCAGATGAAGCGAAACGGCTGTGCAAAGCAGGTCATTGAAAAACAGGTCAGCACAGGGCTTTCAAAAGTCCCTGATGATGCGGTCTATCGTATGGGCATAATGTACCGTCCGATGTGGGAGTTTGAGGGAAAGGGCACAGAGCTTGACTATGCTCTTGAAATGATACAAACGATAAAGCAGGCTTCGATGCAGACTTTGCCCGAGCTGCCCGAGCCGCTGCCTGTTTTCTACGGCGGAGAGATCTCGCCGCCGCAGCTTACGCAGCTGCTGAAAAAGCAGATCATCGATGGTGTGTTCGTTGACGGTGATAAAATGACATCTGATGGATTTATCAGCTTGATAGACACTGTTCAGGCTGCTTTCTGACAAGTTGTTTTTTGCAGGCGGCTGCATTTGCGTGCATCAAAAAAAGACCGGCTTTGCGTTATCGCAAAAGTCGGTCTTTTGTTTTATAAGTCAGCATAGCGCTTATGCTTTTTATTCGCTCAAAAGCTGACGTTCAGATGAGTGAGAGCGCTATCTTTTTGCCAAGATCATCGGGTACGGCGTTTTTGCCGCCTAAGATGTACATCGTCCTGGCAGAGATATTGTTCAGGAACTCTTTTTGTTTATCGCTGAGTACCGTGTCTGCAAGGAACATCGGTGAAAGGGCATCCGCAGCGAATACGCCGCCTGCGAGCGCATCGGGGAAGCTCTTTCCTGTTGCGACGCAAATGGTATTGCCCGAGAACACATTTTTGAACCCGGTGTTGACAGCGATACAGGTTTCGTATCTGTTTGCGCCGCTTAGCCTGCGGGCTGTCTGCAAGCCGACTGCCTGTGCTGCCTTTTTGAGCATACTGTCACTTACGACAGCGGTGCCGCCGATAACATAGGCTGCTGTGATATGACCCTTTACGGAGGAGAGATACTTCATTGTCTCGCTGTCTATCTGTCCGTCCTTGCGCAGATAGATGATGGGTGCTTTTCTTCTGGCGGCGATGGGGCTTACAGAAAGTGCATCGGCAAAATCAAAGCCGTAGACAAAGAATATCTCTTTTGGTATGCCGCCGTTTTTTGATGCTATTGCAGCAGCTGTACCGAAACGTGTTTTTCCTTCAAGACGGATCACGTTATTCTTGTTGATGCCAAGCGCGATGACGGAATCGACTGCCTTTTGACTGATCGCGTTCTCTCCGCCGAGGATGTAGACTTTTTTTGGTTTCAGGCGCTTTATCTCGCCAAGCACCTCGGAGGGTACGCTGTCCTTGCCTGTAAGAAGTATCGGTGCGCCGATATTCTGTGCAAAGGGAACGCCTGCAAGTGCATCGGCAAATTCCATTCCCTGTGCGAGCACGACAAATTCAGAGCTTGGATAATAGCTTGATATACCGACAGCTGTTTTGTATCTGTTCGCACCGTATATGCGGTCTATGCTCACAAGTCTTTCGCTTTTTTTGCCGCACACCGTGCAGCTCTTGCTGCTGACTGCACTTCCGGTGGTCTTGCCCGGCATTTGTACGGTCACTGCCGGGGATGTGAACTTATGGCCTGCGGGTTCGGTACGATCCCAGCTTACCTCTGCGCAGGACAAGCACACACTGATATTATGGCCGTGTTTTTCACAGTAGGAATCAAAAACGTGGGTCTTCAAGGGGCTGTGCGTTTTTTCGTTAGATGATGTCTCTTTGATCACCTTTCCGCATGAAGTGCAGACGGTATTGACAAATACATTCGTATTGCAGCTGTCTATCTTATCTTTTTCGGTCAGATCGGCAGTGGTTTTGTGGCTGCAAGCAGCTAACTCCTTGGTGGGAATGTTATCAATTTCACAGTACCGCTTTGCATAACTGCCGCTATAGACGTAGCAGGTAAAATTGCTGTTTTTTACAGCGCCGGGGTAAGATTTATTATATCCGAAAGCAAAGCTGCCAAGATAAATATTGCCTGCGGGAACGGTTAGCCTTTTGAGCGCTGTGCAGTTATAAAATGCGTGAGTCCCGACAGATTTGATGGTCACGGGGAGGGTAAGCGCGGTCAGCTTGGTATTGTCCTCAAACGCGCTTGCTGCTATTTTTTTAAGCCCCTTTGGCAGCGCTTTGGTGGGAGCATGATCGCTCGGGCAGTGATAGAGGATCGTTTTATCCTTATTGTAAAGGGTATTATCATCGACGGTAAAGCTCTTATTCGCGGAGGAGATGGTCACGATAGTTTTTGTGGGGAACATTCCCTCCGGATCCATATCGTTCAGAGTTGAAGGCAGATACAGCCTGGATATGTCCGTGTCTGTCAGAGCGCCGTTGCCGATACCTGCAAGTCCTTCATTGAGCGTAAGGCTTTTCAGGGTGCTTTTGAACCCTGCGTAAGAGGAGATGTACTTTGTTGTTGTCGGCAGCGCAAGAGAGGTGCGCGTATAGCTGCTTGCATCGTAAACTACATTGTTTATTATTACAAGCCCCGAATGGCTTTCACGGCTCTTTTTTGCCTGTGCGGTATACCAGGGGACATTATCAAAGCAATGCTCCATTTTGGTAATGGTGCTTGGCAGGCTCACGCTTGAAAGGGCGGTGCAGCCGTCAAACGCGCCTTCGTCGATAGTCTTTGTACCCTGGGGTACGGTTATGCTTTTGAGTGAGGTGCATTTATAGAATGCATTGCTGCCGATCGTTTCGAGCCCTTTGGCGAGCGTTACCGATGCAAGTGATGTACAATCGGAGAAAGCAGACTCGGAAATGGTCTTTACACTTGACGGCAGGCTTATGCTTTTAAGTCCCGAACGTGCAAATGCATCGCTGTTTATACAGATGACTTTTGACGGGATATATACAGATGCAAGCGAGGTGCAGCCTTCAAATGCGCTGTAACCGATATACTCGATCGTGCTTGGGAGCTTTATGGTTTTAAGCTTTGGGCAGTTTTTGAATGCAGCATTATCAAGCTTGAAGATCCCCTCGGGGATAACTACGGTCTCAAGCTTCTTACAGTCTGCAAAGGCTTTTTTGCAGCTGACAAGCTTTTTGGGAAGTGTGATCTTTTTGAGGTTAGGCGCATTTTTAAACGCTGACGCGCTTATTTCTACAACGGGCAGCCCGTCGATCTGATCGGGTATAACAAGCTCGGTCAGAGTGCCTGTATATCCGGTGATGATGATATACTCCGGGTGCTTGGAAAAATCACTCTCGTATTGCTTTTTGTATGTGAGCGATGCGGGAACGGCTGCTGCGCTTGCAGTTATCTGCGCTGCCTCGATCACTGCGCTTTGCTCAAAATATGACGAAGTGCCAAAGACCATGCTCAATGCAAGAGCAAGTGACATTACTCGTTTTTTCATTTTTATCCTCCTGATCTTATTTGATCTTCCGTTTGATAGGCAGAAACCTTGTTTATTATATCACATAGATAAAGTGATTTCAAGTCCATTTTTTGCCTGCGCAGGATCACGATTGACGGACACACAGCGATGTGGTATAATCAATGTGACATTAAAACTTCCGCGGGGGATAAGGAGAAGCTCTATGCTTGATTTCAGACCGATCACGCTTGAAGATAAGGAGCGTATAGAAAGATACTCGTTCAGGTATGCGCAAAGATCCTGTCAGCACACGTTTGTATCAATGTATGCGCACTTTGGCAAATACGGCGATTCATACGCTGAAAAGGACGGACGGCTCTACATATGCCGCACCCGCCTGGGTACAGACAGGCAGAAGGTGTATCTGTTCCCGATGGGTGATATGCCGGATGTGCAAGGTCTGCGCACGGCTATAAATGAGCTTTTGGCTGATGCATCACGGGAGGGGAAACGGGCGGTATTGTATACGATCACCGAGGAGGCAAAGGGACGGTTAGAGCAGGCATTCCCGGGTAAATTTGAATTCTTCGAGGAAAGGGACTGCTTTGAGTACCTGTATCTGCGGCGAAAGCTTGCCGATCTTTCAGAAGTTGGATTTCAGGTACAGCGCCGTCAGTACAGGCTTTTTTACCGAAAGTACGCAGGACGGGTATCGGTGGAAACTATCACGCCAAAGATCATACCGCAGATACTTGAATTTCAGCAAAGGTGGATGGATGAGCGTATGCTGCGCGCGGCAGATGCGGGTCTTTACGAGGAGGACACGGCGATAAGACGGGAGCTGTTGGAGTATCAAGCGCTTGGGCTTTTCGGTATCGTTATCAGGGTAGATGGAAAGGCTGCGGGATATGCCTTTGGCGCGCCTGTTTCTGACGACTGCTTTGATCTTCTTGCAGAAAAAGGTGACCGCAGCATTGCGTATATCTACCGGGCTCTGAAAAGAGAGCTGCCCGAGCGCTGCGGTGAACAGTACAGGTATATCAACTGGGAGGAGGATGTCGGCAGCGCGGGGCTAAGGGAGATGAAGCTGCGTTACCGCCCAGATATACTTATGAAAAAATACACAGCACGAGAGGTAACAGATGAAAAGCAACAGACCTGATGTGATATTAAAAAAATACCGATCCATTTTTTTATCGGCGGTCGCGGTGGAGATGGTAACATTCATCGTGTCTTTGATAGACCCTGTCATAGCAGGCAGGTGTATCGGTATTGACGCGCTTTCTGCGATAAGTCTTTTTTCGCCTTTTATTTCAATATCGACCTTTGTGGCTGCGGTGATAAACACGGGCACGCTGATAAAATACACAACTATGGTCGGGAAATTTCAGAAAAAACGTGCAGACGAGGTTTTCAGTCAGGGTGTGATAATGGCTGCTTTGGCAGGGGTGCTGGTGACGCTGGTGATACTTCTTATCAAGCCGCTGTTTATCTCGTCCTTGTCTGTATTTGCGCAGCTTGAAGGATATTTGAAAAGGTATTATTCCATTGCGGCATTTTACCCGATGTTTTTCCCGATACAATGCGTTCTTAACAACATCATTGTTGCACAGGGCGGTGAAAAGTACGCCGCCTGCGCAAATGTATTATGTATAGCTGCAAATCTGATACTCTCGCTTTGGCTGGCAGGTGCTTTCGGGGTGAGTGGGATCGCTGCTGCGACGCTTGCAAGCAATGTGGTTTTTACGGCGGCGCTGGTGATGTGGTTTTTCATCAGGAAAAGAGATATACGGCTTGTAAGATATTTTTCCTTCAAGGAGTTTTCGGGTATCATAAGGTGCGGCATCGTAAAGGCATCGAAATTCGTTTCGGTATCGCTTATGCTCTGGATAGCTGATCTGTATATCCTGCGAAATTTTGATGAGGTCACTTTCAAGGTGTGGACGGTCGGTCAGAACATCATCGGTATGTCCTCTGTCTTTCTCGGGCTTGCTATGACGCTGCAGCCGATGATCGCAACGCTGCTGGAAGAGAATAATACAAAGACGATAAGGATACTTGTACGCCGCCTGCTTGGCGACCTTGCTGCCCTGGGTGCAGGCTGCACGGCAATTATGCTCTGCTTTACAGGTGCGGTGCTGCGCTGCTTCAGCGTGCCGCGGGGCGAAGTATGGGAACAGGGCATCACAGCGGTGCGGATAACGAGCCTGATGCTTGTGTTCTCGGCGGTGACAGCAGGATTCTTCGTTTACTATATCCTGATAGGCAGGCAGCGTTTAGCTTTTGTGATAAGTCTGCTGACAGACCTTATATGTCCTGTCGGTATGCTGCTGCTTTTCGGCACGCTGTTCAAAGGCTCGCCTGTGATGCTGTGGACTGCGCTTGCAGTATCGGGTGCTGTGGCGTTTATACTTTGTGCCTTAATTGCTTTTCTGCACCGCGGGGAAAACAGCTTTCCGCTTATGCTTGCGCGAGGTCGTGATGAACAGATACACATTTATTCATTTGAGATAACGGCGCAAAGCTCATCGGAAATGGCAAGGATCACAGAAGAACTTCTGCGTGATAACGGCTTTTCAAAGCGCCTGCGGTTACTGGTCAGCGCGTGCATCGAGGATATGCTGGGGATGACTGCGCAGCGCAGCGGGAACAAAAAGAGGCATCTGCTTGCAGAATGTACGCTGATGATAGACCGCGGCAGCGTGCAGGTGATAATGCGCGATAACGGGGAAAGGTTTGATATCTCCGAGCAGGGCACGCAGGAGTACACTTTCCTGCGCTATACTGTTGAGCGGCTGATGACGGTCACGGATCACAATGCGTACATTTCGACGGCTGGCTATAACCGCAGTGAGCTGTTTTTTACAGATAACAGATAAAGTTGAGGGCAAAAAATGAAAACACTGATGATACTATGCACCCTGCCTGATGAACGGCTGGAGACCGCTTTGCAGAAGGCGCAGGCGCTCGGATACCGCACGGTGCTTTGCACGCAGGGGCACCATACTGCAAGAGAAGCGGCGGCGGACAGGATCGCAGCGGCGGACTGGAGCGATACGAGGCAGCTCGTACATATCGCACGGGAGGAAGGGATCTGCGGTGTGATAGGGCTTTGCGATGCTGCTGTGACAGCTGCGGCAGAAATAGCACAGGCGCTTGGGCTGACGGGCAACTCACCCGACTCGGTGAGGCAGCTTTTATCAAAGGCATCATTTCGTATGATTCAGGAAAGGGCAGGCGTGTTCTGCCCACGTCACGCTGTTATCAGCAGTCCGCAGCAGATGAAGCAGATATGTGAAGGCTTCGCATTGCCTGTGATAGTCAAGCCGATGCTTGCATCGTCCTCACACGGAATGACGGTGCTGGAGAGTCTGAGCGATGCACAGGACGCATTCGAGCAGGCGGCTGCTGTTTCACGCAACGGCGCAGTATGTGTTGAGGAGTTCATAAGAAACGATACCTTGCGCGTGATAGAAAACGATATTTTTGTTATGGATGGGCATATCATCTGGGACGGTATGCGCTATTGCTATCGGCTCGCACAGGCTCCGCTGCGCCCTGTTTATGATGTGTACCCCGTATGCTTGTCGCAGAGGCAGGAGCAGGAATACAAGGATACGGTAAGCGCTGTCTTAAAGCAGGCAGGCATACGCTTCGGCGAGTTTAACATCGAGGGGTTTTTCACACCGCAAGGCAGGTTTTTCATCGTGGAGATAAATCCTCGTCCGGCAGGGCACTACACACCGCAGACGGTTCAGATGTACACGGGGATAGATCTTGCAAGGCTGCTTATCACGACCGCCGCAGGCGACAGGAGCTATTTTGATGAAGTAATATCCTCGCGCGCGGAAAGAAAATACAAGTATCTGCTGGATCATTCGGTATTCAGCGATACGGACGGCGTGCTCGATCATATCCATATTGACGCATCACTTAAACCGAGGCTGATATCAATGCGTTATCTGCACGGGCAGAAGGAGGGCGACCGTGTCAGCAACATTGTTGATGCTGTGCGGCCTATTGCGATCGCGGTTTTTGCTTTTGATGAAAAGCAGCAGCTTGAACGAGCGAGGGAGAGCATCACAAGGCTCGTTTATCCTGTGTTGAAAGACGCACGAGCAGGTGAAAAAAGTGTTTTTGAGCTGAAAGATACATCAAAAGCAGCGGCTCTTTTTGACGGGTGGGATGAAGCTGTGATCTACTCCTGCTTGCAGGGAGTGATGGGCAAAATACTTGTGACAGACACGCGCAGACCGCGATCAGCCTGTGCTGTTCTTGGCTGCTTCTGTTTTTGTGCGGGCAAGCCCGAGCCGCAGCTGCTGTATCACAGGCCGCGCGGCTACTGCATACTTGTACCGATGACGGCACAGTGGGCAGCGCTTATCGAAGAACGTATCCCTGCGGCAAGGCGCATAACCAGATATGCTGCCAAAAAAGACACGCGATTTGATGTACAAAAGCTGCGGCAAAATCTCACGCTGCTGCCAAAGGGGTATGAGCTTCGGGAAATAGATGAACGGCTTTATGACAAATGCTTTGAGAACAGGCTAACAAGTGATTTTGTCTGCGCATTTGACAGCAAGGAGGAATACCTCACGCACGGCAGAGGTGTGGCGGTTGTGAAAGACGGGAAGATCGTATCGGGCGCATCGTCACTCTCGTACTATAACGGTGGGATAGAGGTCGAGGTAGACACGATAGAAACAGAAAGAAACAAGCACCTTGCGCTCGCTGCGTGGTCTGCACTTATCCTGCGGTGTCTGGACGAGGGCATTTACCCAAGTGCAGACCTGCACAATAAAATATCGCTGCATTGTGCACAAAAGCTCGGGTATGAGCTTGAGCGTGAGTACACGGCTTATGAGATAAGATAGTTTTCGCTGAAAAATACAGCGCAGAAAATGCAAGCGGAGATAAAAAAACAGGCGTTGACAGCACGCCTGTTTTTCTTTTGAGATATTATTCAGATAGCCGGCAAAGCCTGTGATGCTGAATTAGTGATGCTTTTGAGGGCAAAGCTACCTGCAAGGGTACATATCTTTATTTCTGCCCAGGCAAGTATTTCACAAGATATGCCATTAAAAATCTTTTTCTATGGTAAGTATGTTTTGTCCGTCTTCATAGCGGTAACTGCTGCTGTCCATAAGTTTCTTTACTATATGGATACCCAGCCCTCCCTGACGGCGCTGCGAGAGCGGCAAAGTAACGTCAGGTTTTATGACCAGCATAGGATCAAAGGCTTTTCCTTTGTCTTTAAAAACTATGGTGACTTTGCGTCTGTTGGAGATGGTCATTATCTGCACATCTCCGCCGTTTTCATAGGCATAGGATTCGATATTGGCAAGTATTTCAGAGGATGCTGTCAGTATATTATACACTATATCCATGCTGCAGCCATATTCTTTACACCGCT
This sequence comes from uncultured Ruminococcus sp., assembly GCA_902786965.1. Lineage (GTDB taxonomy): Bacteria > Bacillota > Clostridia > Oscillospirales > Ruminococcaceae > Hominimerdicola. Next base: position 13,924 of record CADAEJ010000028.1, read on the forward strand.
CTTGGATATAGTCAAGCACGGTGTCAAAACTCTGCATGGTAAGAAAGAACGTTTTATTCTCATACTCGGGTATTGGCATTTGTCCTTTGAATCCGAGAGCTTCGACAGTAATGTCATCGCTGCTCATTTTATTGCCGCTGAAATCGCTTACCGCTTGCTTTATATTAAAAACAAGCTGTTTTGTGCTTGTATCGGCTGATGCGGAAACGGTTCGGAGCAGCCGTTCATCTCCGAAAAACTCATCCTGCGGCGAAACCGACTCGGTAACACCATCGGTATAAAGCACGAGCTTATCACCTGCGTTAAGCTTCAGATGCTTTTCGTTATAGCGTGCAAGACGTCTTCTGCCAAGAACAAAGTCGGATTTTTCTTTCAGGTATTCAGGCGCCTGCCCTTTACGGATAAGCACGGGATAATTATGACCTGCGTTGACATAGCAAAGCTCTCCGCTCGTAAGGTCTAAAATACCCAGCCAGCAGGTCACAAAAAACTTTTGCGGATTGGCGGAGACCAGATACTTGTTTGCTCTTAAAATGACTTTATCGCACGAAAGCCCTGACTGGGCATAGACTTTTATGAGGGTCATGGACAGCATCATTATCATTGCCGCAGCCATTCCGTGACCGGAGACGTCTCCCACAACTACAGCAAGGTGGGTATCGTCAATTTCAAACTGGTCATAAAAGTCACCGCCAACGGCATAGGCAGGCTCCATATCGCCATAGACGGAAAAGAAGCTGTTGTCAGGAAATTCGTGACACAATGCGCCTTTTTGGATATCCCTTGCCATAGTCAATTCAGCATTTGCCGAGGCTTTCTCGCTCAGAAGCTCTGCCCGGCGGGTATACAGGAGCCTTCCGCTGTAGGAGATATAAATAGCTATGCCTATCATCAATGCTGAAAAAACAAAATTACAGATCTGCTCAAGGTCTGCAAGTTCACCGACTTTGGAAAAGTCAAAGGCGCCGAACAATACGGATAACAACTCATCAAGCTTCAGATCATTGATCTGTGTTTCCCGGCTGATCTGCACGTTGTTGAACATTACCATCCACAAGGTGACTACAGAAAATCCGGAGCTTACTATGGTATAGCGGGGATCATAATAGAAGCTGCTGATAAATGCGGGAAGGATAAAAAGCATTTGGAATTCGCTGCTGTCAAGCTCTGCAATAAGCATGAACGAAATAATGATGACCGCCATATTTACATTCTTCACCCAGTGGTGCAGGCGCTTGCAGAATATCAGGTTCATAATTATTACCAGAGTCAGCAATACAGCAGGTACACCGCAGAAAACAATTATGTATGCTTTTGCGGGATCTGTAATGACCTGTATTATCATCAACACATCTGCAATGATAAGTATTGCTGTTACAATAAGGTTCATACGGTGCTCGTTATTGTCCAGCAATTTTATTGACTCATCCGATAATCTATTATTTGATGCTTTCATTGTTATCTCCGTTAGAATGAAACTGTTACGTTGGTGACGTTAAAACCGAGGATACGGTTGTAGTTGATGCCCGAGCTTATTTTTCGTACAAGCTCAAGCCCTGTTATTTTGCGTCCGCTGTTGTCGATGTAGTCGGTGGGGTCAAATTCACATCCGTTGTCACGGATACGGATATTGACCTCGTCCTCAAGGATACGCACACACACATCAACTGTATCGGCAGACGGCGAGCTTGCATATACGGCAATATTATGACAAAGCTCCTCGATGGTCACGCCGACAAGGTTGGACACATTTTCGGGCACGCTGTTTTTTTCACAGAAAGACATTGCTTCCTCGGAGGCTTTGATAGCCTGACCGATCTCGTTTTCTATGGAAAAGTCGTAAGCGATGCCCTGGGGTTCATCAAGTCCCAGTATCCCTCTACAACTACCACAACACAGATTACTGTAACATCGGCAAAAGAAAAAGAATCCGATACTACCACATCAAAGGTAACATCGGAATCACAGTCTACTACAGCAGACAGCACAATGCTTACAACTACCACCACAACTAAAGCAAGTCAGACGACCACAGTATCCGGCAAAACACCTGCAAGTTCTGTTCAAAAACAACAGCATTTTGCCTCAGTTCATAAAAACGTTACAATTATTTATCCCTGCACGGGACATAAGTTCCTGTTTTTAACATCTTTTTCGGCTGTCCTGAAACTTTTTGCCTGAACGAAAAATAAAAGCACAGACTCGATAGCTCAGAGACTGTGCTTTACGCTTCATGGTATTTTGTTTATCCTGTTGTTCACGGCTCTCATAAGCACTGCCATTGCAAAGTCCATAAGAACGATAGCTGCAAATATAGCTATCCCTACGGGATAACCCCAGTTCAGGAAACCGTACCAGTCGTTTGTATCGGGATACTCTCCTTTTCCGTTTAAAAGTATGTTCGCAAGGTAGCCTATGCCGTAGATAAGTGCGGGGAGCGCCGAGATCACGGTATACCTGAACGGTATCTTTTCATCGGTCCTCAGAATGATGAATTCGAGCACGGCGGTCAGCGGGAGAATCAGGTGAAACCATAGATTTGCATTCTCGTAAAGGTCAAGCTCCGGATACATCGGTGCAAGGAAAGCTGCGATTATAAGAAATGTCAGAGCTACTGCCGAAGCCGCCGTCAGTTTCAGGACAGGCGGGAACTTTTTCCCGAGCAGGAAAAAGACGAGCCAAAGTGCCGCTGTTATCCCGCAGAATTCATTTGAGAGAACAGTAAAGTATTTCAGATTCGTTATGCCCGACGATGCAAGTCCTGTGCCGTCGCCTTGATTACTGAGCATAATGACAGTTCCCACAGCTGCAAAAACAACTATCAGGATATTAAGTATCACGCTGAAAATGCTGCGCCTGTCTTTGCATATAGCTGTCTTGGCTTTCGGCTGAATCATCGTATTTCTCCTGTATTGTACAAGAGGTCGGAAGACCCGTTCACAGCAGACAGAGCTGCCGTCCGGTCTTCTGACCTCATATTGCTGTTTTCGGTTCTCAGCTCCGGTTTGTCTTTAGCCGTTATTTGAGTGAGATGCTTCTCACCTTTTCACGCAAAGGCAGCACGAACGGCGGTGACACCGAAAGCTCGTCGATGCCCATTTTCAGAAATTCTTCTGTAAGGCTCAGGTCTGCCGCAAGCTCACCGCATATGCCTATCCACGCATTGTTCGCATGGGCGTTCTTTGCCGACATCTCTATCAGTCTGAGCACCGCTTCGTGGTGAGTATCAACGAACGGTTCGAGCTTTGCGTTCTGTCTGTCGCAGGCAAGGGTATACTGTGTAAGATCGTTTGTACCAACGCTGAAAAAGTCCACCATAGGAGCAAGCTTGTCGCTTATAACGGCGGCGGCGGGAGTCTCGATCATTATGCCCAGCTCGGTGCTTTCATTGAAGCGGATGCCTTCAGCTGACAGCTCGTTTCTGACCTGTTCGCACATATCAAGGCACTTTTGAACTTCGCTGACGCTTGTTATCATCGGGAACATTATGCCAAGCTCACCGAACGCAGATGCTCTGTAAAGAGCACGAAGCTGGGTGCGGAAAAGCTCGGGGCGAGTAAGACAGATGCGTATCGCCCTGAACCCGAGCGCAGGATTGTCCTCCTTGTCGAGCCTGAAATAGTCTATCTGCTTGTCGGCGCCGATGTCAAGGGTACGGATAACGACCTTTTTCCCCGACATGCTCTCAAGCACCTTTTTGTATGCCTGGAACTGCTGCTCCTCGGTGGGATAGTCCTCGCTTTCAAGATACAAAAACTCGCTGCGGAAAAGACCGATGCCGCCCGCATCGTTTGCGAGCACAGCACCTATGCCGCCTACGCTGCCGATGTTTGCGAAAATGTTTATCTTTGTGCCGTCGAGCGTGACGTTCTCCTTGCCCTTTAGCTCCTGCAGCAGCTGCTTTTTGCGGATATCCTCAGCCTGTTTCTGTTCAAGCTGCCTGACGGTCTGCTCATCGGGAGAAACGAAGACCTCGCCCGTATGACCGTCAACGCCCACAAGGCAGCCGTCCTCGAGCGCATCGAGGAACTCCTGTCCGACACCGATAACAGCGGGGATATTCATATTTCTTGCAAGGATAGCGGTATGCGAATTTGACGAACCGAAGGCAGTGACGAACGCAAGCACCTTGTCTTTATCCAGTGAAACTGTCTCGCTCGGAGCAAGGTCGTCTGCACAGACTATCATCTTGTCGTCCGATACCGATGTGTTATCGCCGCTGTCGGTAAGGCAGGCTATCAGCCTGTTTGAGATATCCTTGACATCAGCCGAGCGTGCCTGCATATAGGCATCGTCCATGCTTGAAAACATCTCTGCAAAGTTGTCCGATGTGACTGCAACTGCATATTCCGCATTGACCTTCTGTGTCTCGATAATGCTTTTTATCGACTCGTTGTAGTCCTCGTCATCGAGCATCATGATGTGTATCTCGAATATCTCGGCGTTGGTCTCTCCGACCTCTTTCAGAGCCTTTTCGTGTATTTGCTCAAGCTGCTGCACGGCAAGCTCCTTTGCGCTGTTCACACGTTCAAGCTCGTGCTCGGTATCCTGCACGGACACACGGCGGACCTGTGCCGCCTGTCTTTTAAATATCAGAGCTTTGCCGACAGCGACCGCTCCGTAAACTCCTTTGCCCTTGAATACAGCCATAGTCCGTCACCTGTCCTTTCAAAGAAAAATATCAGAGGTTTGCGTTCATAAATTCCTTGATGCCCTTTACAGCAGCGTCCTCATCTTCGCCCTCGACCGTGAACTTTACGGTCTCGCCGCACTTGACGCCAAGCCCCATTAGTTTCATCAGCGCAGTCGCATTAATCGGCGGCTTGCCTTCTTTCTCGATAGTGACCGTGCTGGAATAGCCCTTGATAAGCTTGACAAGGTTACCTGCGGGTCTTGCGTGTATGCCTATCGCGTCCTTGATAGTGTAAGAGAATTCTTTCATAATGCTTCGTTCCTTTCGTTTAATAGTTTATTTTCTGCATCTCATCAAGCGTAGGATAAGATGCTATCGCACCTTTTTTCTGCACGCTGAGCGCACAGAACCTGTTTGCAAAGTTCAGGCTTTCAATCAGTTCGTTTTCTGTGAGCTTTTCAAGCTCATCGGGCACGCTGCACATTTTCCGCAGCGACCACAGGAACGCTCCCGTGAAGCCGTCGCCTGCACCTGTCGTATCGACTGCGTTGACTTTAAGCGCAGGGGAGAAGGCTTTTACGTTTTTTGTAAACGCATAAGCGCCCTTGCTGCCGCAGGTATAAAGCACCAGCTTTACGCCCTGCCCGAACAGCTGCTGAGCAGCTTTTTCTATGCTGTTTTCTCCTGTGACGAAACCGACCTCGTCCTCGGAGAGCTTTACGATGTCGCTGAGCGGTATGAACTCCCTGACCGCCTCATAAAGTGCCTGCCTGCTGTCCCAGAGATTGAACCTGAGATTCGGGTCAAAGCTGACGATGCCGTTTCTTTCCCGCATCAGCTCTATTGCATGCTTATGAGCCTGCTTCATCGGGAAATCGCCTATCGAAACGCTGCAGAAGTGCAGTGTGAACACGTTGTTAAAGTATGTCTCTTTGATGCTCTCAGCCTTGTAAAGCATATCCGCACTGGGCTTTCGGTAGAACGAAAAAGTTCTGTCACCGTTCTGTGCGAGCGAGACAAAGGCAAGTGCGGTGTTTGCTTCTTCCGTCAGCGAGATACAGGAAGTATCAACACCGACACGGTCAAGCTCGCCGATTATCTTGCGACCGAACGGGTCGCTGCCGAGCTGCGTGAGCATCCGTGAGCTGCCGCCGAGTATCGAGAACGCCGCACAGACATTGGCAGGCGCTCCGCCGACCTTCGGAGAAAAAGCTGTCACATCATTGAAATCGCAGCCGTTCCTATCGGGGATAAAGTCTATAAGTGCTTCACCGATAGCGGCAAGTGTATTATTCATCGGATATCACCTCTATCCCGTCAAGTTTGTATTCAACCGCATCGACCCCGTCAGACCTGAGCGAAAGCTCGGTGCTGTCCGGGTACATTCTGCTTGAAAGCACCTTTTCGCCGCCGTTCAGATACACCTCAACGGAAGTTTTATCAGCAATTATGCGTATGTCCTCACATTGCCCGAGCTGTGCATATCTTACCGTTCTTCCGCAGCCTGCGCTGTCGTTTATAAATTCGAGAGAAAACTCGCTTCCCGATTTTTTCAGCCGCAGGACATCTATAAATTCGAGCGTGAACTCAGCCTGCGCTGTTCCCGTTATCTCAAAAGGCAGCTGTGCTTTCAAAGTCTCACCGCTTGTGAGCTTGGCTGACTCTTTGCGCAGAGCCTGCAATTCTCTTATCGGCTGCTGAAGCAGTCTGCCGTCGGGCGAGAGCGTCAGCTCACGAGGCAGCGTCAGGCAATGCTGCCAGCCAAGAGCAACGGTGGGGTTGGTGTAGGGGATATCCCCGATGCCTTCCCACCCGATAAGTATCCTTCTGCCGTCGGGGGCTTTGAACGTCTGCGGTGCGTAAAAATCAAAGCCGCAGTCCCATTCGGTGTAAGTCCCTTTGTCCAGATCCAGATAGCCCGAGCTGTACACGTTCTGCGAGGTGTATTTTTCGTGCTTCAAGCCCTGCGGAGATATGCTCAGGAAGCGTTTTGTGCCGACAACGAACTCGTCGGGACATTCCCACATATAGCTGCCGTCGCTGATCCGCTTTTCCTGCTCAAACTCCCAGTTCACAAGGTCTTTTGAGGTGTAATACAGCACGCAGCCCTTGTCGTCAAGAGTCCTTGCACCAAGTACCATATGATACTTCCCGTCCTCCTCCCACACCTTCGGGTCACGAACGTGGCAGGAGCAATAGTCGGGGTAGTCGCAGTTGCGCAGCAGCGTTTTCTTCCCGCTCATATTATGCCCGTCCTTTGTCGTCACGAGTATAACATTCGCACCTCTGCCCGACGTTGTATAGTCGTGGTCGCCTTCCTCTTTTACATTGCCCGTATAGAACAGATACAGCGTATCTCCATTTACAAAGCCACTGCCCGAGTAGACACCGTTTCGGTCGTCTGGCGAATCGGGAAACAGCACCGTGCCGGTGAACCTCCAGTGCAGCAGGTCTGCGCTTTTCCAGTGTCCCCAGCACTTGCCGCCATTGCCCTGTGCGCTTTCGGGCGCATACTGGAAATAAACGTGGTATTCGCCCTTGAAGAAGCACAGTCCGTTCGGGTCGTTGAGCCAGCCTTTCTGCGGTTCAAGATGCAGCATCTGTCTGAGATCGTTTTTCATAATTGCGGCTCACCGTCCTTTATGTCATTGTTTAGCCGTTTCTATCAGCTTGTCAAGATAACCTACATCGCCGTCAGCTGCCTTGTGTATATCGGTGTAATCATCGGGATTTGTGATTATTACTGGTGTGATGACAGGGAAGCCCTTGCTCTTGATAAGAGGTATATCAAAGGTTATCAGCGTCTGTCCGCGAACGACCTTGTCGCCCTCACTGACGTGCGCCTCATAGCCCTCGCCGTTCAGCTCAACGGTGTTTATGCCAACGTGGATAAGCATTTCCATTCCGTTGTCAAGTGTCAGTCCTATTGCGTGGTGGGTATCGAACAGAGTGCTTACCTCACCATCGGCAGGAGCTACGACCTTGCCCTCGGTCGGATCGACTGCCGCACCGACACCGAGAACATCTGATGCGAAGGTCTCGTCCGGAACGTCAGCCATAAGCACAGCCTTGCCCTTGAGAGGAGAATAAACGCAGTTGTCGTCATAGTTTGCCTCGGGCTTTGTTTCAACAGCAGGCACTTCTTCAGCTGCCGGAGCCGGAGTTGCGGGAGCGCCCTGTGCAGTCTCCTCGGCAGGGTCCTTGAAGAGGATCCAGGAAAGTCCGAATGCAACTGCGGAAGCAACAACGAATGTGAGCAGATACCCGACTATGCTGTCGGTCGTGATAAGGAATCCGAAAATGCCCGTTACGCCGTTAGCGGTAGCATAAACATTCATTATCGAAGCCACAGCCGCACCGCACGCACCGCCGACCATACCGGCGATGAGCGGCTTGACAAAACGCACGTTCACACCGAATATCGCAGGCTCTGTGATGCCCATGAAAGCAGAGAGCGATGCAGGCAGAGCCATTGACTTTGTCTTCTTGTTCTTTGTCTTGATAGCTACCGCAAGTGCGGCAGCACCCTGTGCTACGTTTGCAGCCTACGTTTGCAGCTGTTGCGATAGGCATCCAGATATTCTTGCCGTTATCGGCGATCATCGAAAGCTCAATAGCGTTGTACATATGATGTACGCCCGCAACTACCGTCGGAGCGTAAGCCGCACCCATAAGGAACGAACCGATGCCGAACGGTATCGAGATGAGCCACTGTGCGCCCGAAAGCACCCACGATTCAAGCTGTGAGAACATAGGTCCGATAACTGTCATCGTGAGGAAGCCCGTTATCAGTACCGAAACGAGCGGTGTAACGAACAGATCGAACATCTCGGGAACTTTCTTGTGCAGCTTCTTTTCGATCACCGAAAGCAGCAGCACTGCTATGACTACGGGGATAACGTGTCCCTGATAGCCTGTTGCACGGATATCCCACACGCCGAACCACGACCACAGTGTAGGGAGGTCCTTGCCGTCGCCGACCGACCAGGCGTTTATCAGATTCGGGTGTATCATTATCATACCGATGACTGCGCCGAGGTAAACATTTGCACCGAATATCTTTGCCGCACTCACTGCGATAAGTATCGGCAGGAACGTCAGAGCAGCGTTCGAGAAAATATCGAGCAGCTTGTAAATCTGCGAATCAGCCATTGACGGGAAGGCTCTTGAAAGACCGCCGAGCAGTCCGCAGAGAAGACCCGTTGCGACTATGGCAGGGATTATCGGCACGAAGATATCGCCGAGCGTCTTGACTGCACGCTTGTACCACGGAGCCTTAGCCGCAGCAGCCTTCTTTACGTCGTCCTTTGAAGCTGCCTCGACACCCGCTATTTTAATAAACTCTGCATAGACCTTGTTGACCGTGCCCGTTCCGATGATTATCTGGAGCTGTCCCTGCGCCTCAAACACGCCCTTGACGCCGTCGATGTTCTCCAGAACGGATTTTTTCACCTTTTCATTGTCTGCGATAACAAGTCTAAGACGTGTTGCACAGTGGGCTGCACTTGCAAGATTGTCCTTGCCGCCTATCGCATCAAGTATTTGCGCCGCACACTTGTTGTAATCCATAAACCTCACCCTTTCAGAATCAAACAGCAAACTGAAACAGTATCAAGCGTGGATGTGATACCGATTTCATATCGTAGCTATATTGTATCATACTTGTGTGCGGCTGTCTATTGACATAAACAAAGAATTTTTTGCTTGATTTTGGTTAGTTTCACACAATTTCACGTCTTATCTTTGTGCAAAACGTTGATATCAGTTCTCCTTTGCAGTGGATTCTCTCTCAATAATATCGTATTCGAGCTGAAGTATCCTGTGTACCTGCGAACGGGACTCCATTTCGGAAAGCAGCATCTTCGCACCTTCGATGCCTGCCGTTTTGTAATGCAGATGCACGGTCGAAAGCGGAACATACAGCACTCTGCCGAAACGTGAGTCTCCGATGCCACCTATCATCACATCGTCAGGGACTTTTATGCCGTTTTCACGGCAGTACAGCATTGCACCTGCTGCGATGTTGTCGGTAGCACAGAAGATACAGTCGGGCTTTGCTCGGTTGGAAAACAGCCGCTTAGCCTTTTCGTATCCCGACTCCATACTGAATTTCGCTGTTTCGCAGTATTTCGGGTCGACCGTCAGTCCTGCCTCCTCGACAGCCTTTTCAAACCCTTTTCTGCGGTCCTCTCCCGCAGCTTTGTCATCGTGGTTTGCGCAGATGAGTGCAGGACGCTTGACACCCTTTGAGAGCATTAGCTTTGTCATACTGTAAGCCGCACCGAAGTCGTTGTGGCAGACACAGTTGTATCCTTTCAGCTGCTGACCGATGATTACCACAGGCACTCTCATCTTTGCGAGCAGCGAGCGGTGAAGGTCGGTGAACACGCTTGCAAGCAGTATCACGCCGTCCACACGGTTCTGCCTGAAAAGCTCCAGCGAACTGATCTCACGGTTATAATCGTTGGCAGTGTTGACCAGAAGCAGCTCAAAGCCCTCTTTTCCGAGCACATCGCTTATGCCCTCGGTAACACGGGAAATGCTCTCGCTTGAAAGCTTGGGCAGTATCACGCCTATCAGCTTGGTTACCTTTGAGCGCACCGTTCTTGCCGAATAGCTGGGCACATAGCCTGTTCTTTCGAGCGCAGCTTTTATCTTTTCTCTTTTATCGTCTGCAAGGTATCCGTCGTTGAAATATCTGCTGACCGCAGAGACCGAGACCCCTGCTTCCTTTGCAAATTCCGAAATGTTCATCGTATGGCCTCCTTCTGATGTGATATTGATACCATATAGTATACCACATAAATATCACTTTTTCAAGAGGGTATTCTAACATTTTTCTTGTATCCGAAAGACATGAGAACAAAGACATCACTGGCTGCAAAGAAAAAGAAACCGAAACTACCACATCAAAGGTAACATCGGAATCACAGTCTACTACAGCAGACAGCACAATGCTTACAACTACCACCACGACCACAAAGGCAGCTCCCAAAACGTAGCCGCAAAACAATGTGGTATGGTCAAGCTCTATGAAGGTGTGGAGAAAGCTGTGTGAAGGCAAGAATCTGACCGCATCCGAGCAGGAAATGATCAGATCAGAGATCGCAAGCTATGCGGCAAAGTTCCAGGGCAAGACTCAGATACATGTCAGCTTCGGAAATGACAGCTTTGACATCACATATCCCAAACCGATACAGATGACCAGGAAGAAAGATATGGTCGATCGGACTACTAATGCACACTTTGATGCATCGGTCGATATGGACTGCAGAGGCATAATTAACTATGCAAAATCTGAAAAACAGATATATGATGTAGTTGCTCAAACACGAAATGATGCGCTGCATATCTTAATGATCTCGGCAGGAAAGAGCTCTATGACAAAATGATCAACAAGAAGGAAAAAGAGGTCAAGGAGCTGAACAGGAAAAACAAGGAGCTCAAGCAATATAACCTAGTCAGCAAAAAGAGACAGGAGGAACTTGATAACTTCGCTGAGTTCCTGAAAGAGGTACTTGCCCAGGATGCCATATCCGACATAAGCATGAGGATGGTTGTGAACAAGATAGTAGTACATCAGAATGAAGATAAGACACTGGATATAAAGTTCGAGATGAATGGAAAGCTCGGAGATAACAAAGAGATTGAAATACCTGAGTAAAAACCAAAAAACAGGCGTGAAATTCACGTCTGTTTTTGTGCTTTCAGAAGATATGAAACTATCTTGTGTGCTGGCAACGACACAAGGTAGGGTAGCGACACGATAGTGACAACAGCGTAGATACGCCGTTTCAGGCGCTGGTTTTGGCAGACGCGCTACCATAGGTAGCGCTCCGACAATCTGCTGTGACAGTGACATCGGTCACTGGGCAAAAAAGAAAAGCTCGTAAATACGAGCTTTTCGTGGTGCAGATGGTGGGACTTGAACCCACACGTCCTTGCGAACACTAGCACCTGAAG
>CADAEJ010000029.1 GCA_902786965.1 uncultured Ruminococcus sp.
CTGCGACATGAAAAACACAGTCATAGCCGGAAAAGCTTTTGCTCTTCCAGCTATCACCGATCATATCCACAGTATCAACAGAGTAATCGTTTCCGAACTTCTCCATATATTTTTCAAACGAGGTGCCTATGTAGCTGCCTGCACCTGTGATGAGGATCTTTTTCATAACGCATTCGCCTTTTCAAATTCTTTTGCCATCTGACCTGTTCCACCCTCGACTACGCCTTTGCTTTTAAGCACAGCATAAACCGAGCCAAGCAGTATCTTGGTATCCATTTGAAGACCAGACATGCTCGAACCCTTCAGATTCTGTGCATACAGACCATCAAGTTTTGCCTTTTCGGGTATATCGAGTTCATCTCTGCCTTTGATCTGTGCAAGACCTGTAAGACCTGGCTTGATGTCATTTGCGCCGTATTTATCGCGCTCTGAAGTCAGAAAATCCTGATTCCAAAGAGCTGGTCTTGGACCGATAATGCTCATATTGCCGATAAAGATGTTCCAAAGCTGCGGAAGCTCGTCTATTGAGAGCTTTCTAATCAGCTTACCGCTTTTGAGCAGGTACTGGTCGGGATTATCGAGCATATGTGTCGGAACGTTCTTTGGTGTATCAAGTCGCATTGAACGGAACTTGAACAGTTTGAAATATCTCTTATCCTCGCCGACTCTCTTCTGACAGAAGATGACCGGACCTGGATCGTCTTTTTTGATACAAAGTGCAGTTACTGCATAGACAGGTGCGAGGCATACCATTCCGAAGAACGAGAGCACAACGTCAAAACCGCGTTTGATGAACTTTTCATAAAAAGTTGGATAGTGAGTAGTAACACCCGTTGATTCAAGGTGTCCCTGAACGCCGTCTGCGTTAGGCTCGTCATTTTCGTCTTCAACAAAAACAACGTTCTGACCCTGCATTTCGTTCTGTTCAAGCGGATCGTCCTCGTAATATGTAGCTGCTTTTTGCTTCTTTGCTATCATTTCCATCACAAAAAACGTAACTCCGAGAATAACTGCGGAGGTCTTGATGAACTTTTTGAGTTTCTTATTCATATCTTCATATCCTCAATACTAATTTCTGAAAACCACGCCGTATTCTACCTTTGTTTTAGGTGGAACTGTGGTATTGGAGCAGACAGTTGAATTGCAGTCGAGGTGACAGCCCTCGCCTACTGTCGAGTTGTGATTGACAACTGCGCCGCTTGAAACTATCGTACATTTGCCGACCTCAACAGCCGTACCGATAACCGACATCGGCTCGATAACGCAGCCCTCTGCGATTTTGGCTGACGGACTGACATAAGCTCTGCGGCTGATGAACGAAACTATCTCGTAGCCTGCCTCTTTGAGTTTTTCTGTGGTTTCAACACGAACGTCAGCGTTACCGATAGCAACTATCGCACACCTATATGTGTCCGTGAATTTCTTAAACTCGTCTATCTTTCCGACAGCAAGATCACTTTTGTCGTCAAGAAAATCTATTTTGTCATACAGATTGAGTGCTCTGGCAGATTCTTTTATCATTGCGCCGTACTGCCCTGCGCCGATTATCAATAGGTTGTTCATAACCGACCTGCTTTCAATTATTTTGCTACCTTCCCTGACTTGTCCATCATACTTTACTTTTCGTAAAGCACAGCATTTTGTTAAAAGCTTTAAAATTTATATATAGTTTTATTGCATAATTTCACAAGTTCTATTATAACAAACAAGATGGTAGATGTCAACGAAAACATTTGAAATTTGGCAAAATGGCAACTATTTGCAATGTTTAACGACAAAAACTGAATATTTCAACGAAGGAAAGTTGGTTATGGCATAAACTGGTGTTTACAGGCGCAAGGGCGGTAGATGAAAAGCAAAGTTAATACTCTATTGTTATTATAGATAAAAGCGCGTCAACAGGTCATTCATTGGCAAGACTGACGATAATACTTGATATTTGGCGCTTTTCTTTTATTTTGAATAGTATTATATTCTGACAACACCGCATCAATATTCTGAAAAACAATAAATAGTTGACTATTGCTAATTATTATGTTATACTGTCTAATGTGAAAAAATTCAATAGTGACTAAGGAGAAATGACGCTATGAAAGAAATATCCAAGCTTATGTCATACAGAGAAAGCATCAGGGTCGTTGATGCAACACTTCGCGACGGAGGACTTGTAAACGACTTTTTCTTTGATGATGATTTTGTAAAAAGTCTTTATCTTACGAACATCAAGTCGGGCGTTGATTATATGGAATTCGGCTACAGGGGTGACAAGGAGATGTTTGACCCCGAAAAGTTCGGTAAATGGAAATTCTGCGATGATGATGATATAAGAGCTATCGTTGGCGATAATGAATCTGACCTCAAGATCGCTATTATGGCTGACGTGGGAAGATGCAACTACAAGCAGGACATCAGACCAAAGAGCGAAAGTCCTGTTGACCTTATTCGCGTTGCGACATACATCAACCAGATACCGACGGCGGTTGATATGATAGAGCACGCAAAGAACAACGGATACGAGGTCAGCTGCAACATTATGGCAATATCTTCCGCACAGGAGGGCGATGTGCGTGCAGCGCTTGATATTCTCGGTCAGACGGCTGTTGATGTTATTTACATAGTTGACAGCTTTGGTGCGCTGTATCCAGAGCAGCTTCAGCGTGTTGCTGCGCTGTATATGGAATACGGTGAGAAGTACAACAAAAAGATAGGCATTCACGCTCACAACAATCAGCAGCTTGCATTTGCTAACACTATTGAAGCTGTCGGTGATGGTGTTGACTGGCTCGATGCGACATATTCCGCAATGGGCAGAGGTGCTGGCAACTGCGCTATGGAGCTTCTTCTTGGTTTCCTTAAAAACCCGAAATACAAGGTCTTCCCTGTTATCAAGTTTATTGATGAGCATATGAACAAGCTCCGTGAAAGCGGTGTAAAATGGGGATATGACCTTCAGTATCTTATGACAGGTCTGCTCAATCAGCATCCGAGAACGGCGATAGAGTTTACAAAGAAAGACCGCAAGGACTACGCAGAATTCTACAAAGAGATAGTTGCACTTGACTGATAATAGCTGCTTATAAGCGAAAATGAGCCGTCACAAAGACGACTCATTTTTTGTTATTTATTGTATTTTAGCGATGCTACAACAACGCTCCTTGGTGCAAGAGTTATCTTATTCAGCTGGCGGTCGACCATTTTATTGTAGTCAGTTGCTTTTTTATGCGGAACATCAGTATAAAAATCAATATTCCAGCTGTATCCCGACGGCAGATCTGGCATCTGCACGGGGCATTTCTCCCAGTATGCGTTGATGCCAATAAAGACTGCATCATCTTTACCTTTGCTGTCGCAGCCTGCGAACATAACGCCGATAACGTGGTCGTGGTCGTTGAATTTATCATTCCAAGCCCATGTGTTATGAACGCTGATATCGGGAAAACCGAAGCTCGACGGATTAGTTGAATGACGTATAACAGTATGCTTTCTTCTGAAGGCTATCATATCACTGACAAAATCGTGGATCTCTTTGTACTTTTTCAGCCTGTCCCAGTCAAGCCAGGAGATCTCGTTGTCCTGACAGTAAGCATTGTTATTGCCAAACTGCGTGTTGCAGAACTCATCACCTGCAAAGAACATTACTGCGCCTCTGCTGCAAAGCAGTGTTGCAAAGGCATTTTTGACCATTCTGTTACGCAGACCGTTGATGTATTCATCGTCCGTCTCACCCTCTGCGCCGCAGTTCCAGCTTGTTACGCTGTTATCACCGTCTGTATTGTTCCATCCGTTTTCGAGATTATGCTTTGTATTGTAGCTGTAAAGATCGTACATAGTAAAGCCATCGTGACAAGTCAGGAAATTGACAGACGCATTGTGCCATCTTTCGGGAGGATAAAGGTCTGCCGAGCCTGTTATACGCTGTACAGCCGCCCAAGCCATACCGTTATCACCCTTTAGGAAGCAGCGAAGATCATCGCGGAAGCGTCCGTTCCATTCAGCCCATCGGTTCCAGGACGGAAAGCTGCCGACCTGGTAAAGTCCGCCTGCGTCCCAAGCCTCTGCAATAAGCTTTACACCGCTTAGAATAGGGTCGTAAGCTATCATCTTCAGAAGCGGAGGATTTTCAAGCGGTGTGCCGTCCTCACTTCTTCCGAGGATAGATGCAAGATCAAAGCGGAAACCGTCAACACGGTACTCTATTACCCAGTACCGCAGGCAGTCGATTATAAACTGCTGGACTATCGGGTGGTTGCAGTTCATCGTATTTCCGCAGCCGCTGTAATTGAAATATGTTCCGTCTGGCTTGAGCATATAGTAAACGTTGTTGTCAAGTCCCTTGAACGAGAAAACAGAGCCGTCCTCGTTGCCCTCTGATGTATGGTTGAATACTACATCGAGAAAAACAAGGATACCGTTTTCATTACAGGTCTTGATAAGCGTTTTAAGCTCATCGCCCTCGTGGTTATACTCAATGCTTGATGCATAGCTTGTGTTTGGCGCAAAGAAACAGGTAGTATTGTATCCCCAGTAGTTGAGCAGCTGCTTGCCGTTGTACTGCCTTTCCTCGTAAAGCTCATCGAACTCAAAGATAGGCATAAGTTCTATCGCGTTTATACCGAGCTTTTTCAGATACGGTATCTTTTCAATGACTCCGTTGAAGGTACCGTTGTTCTTAACGCCCGAGGTCAGACTTTTGGTGAATCCTCTTACATGAAGCTCGTAGATAACAAGGTCGCTGAAATTGATATCTATTTTTGCAAAGTTGCCCCAGTCGAATGTATCGTTGCAGATCCTTGCGTGATAGCAATCAGTTGCGCCGGAACGGCTCCCCCAGACGCTTTGTCCCGTTACAGCGCGTGCATACGGGTCAAGGATATTGGTCTTATTATTGAAAAGCAGTCCCTTTTCGGGAGCATATTCACCTGTAAGACGATAGCAGTATTCTACCTCGTAGATGTCGATCCCGTAGATCATTATTGACCAGGTATCGCCAATGCGGTAGCTGTTTGGGATCGGTATCTCCGCAAAGGGTTTTGTCTCTCCCCTGTTGAAAAGCACAACAGAGCAAGCCGTTGCCCCTGCGGAATGAATGGTAAAGTTTACAGCGCGAAGCATCGCAGAAGCGCCATTTAGTTCGTATATACCCGGGCGGCATTCAAACCCGGCTATGATGTCAGTAGCCTTGAATGTTTCGGAGTTTTTCATTTTAACACAACCTTGTTTTTATTAGTATTTTAAAAGCTCGTTGTAGATCTCTATTGCATATCTGTCGGTCATACCCGATATGTAATCAATTATAGCCTGTGCATAGATCTGCTTTGTTTCAAGTTTACCATATATCTTTTCATTCTTATAGCGCTTGTACTGCCCTGCCCTTTCGCCAAGTAACTCCTTGTCAACGTACTTGCATATAAAATCAAGAAAATCGGCAGAAAGCATCGGATAATCCCTGCCAAGCTTTTTCAGATTTACTAATGTATGCTCTTTATCGTACATATCAATAAGTGCAAGATAAACAGCGCGTATAACTGACCTTACATATTCCTTATACACATTGAATTTGGCGCTTGAATATATATGCTCGTAGTTGAAACGCTTGATCTCATTGAGCATACTGTTGTATTTTTCGCTGAGCAGTATTCCCTTTTCGGGTGAACTGTTTTCGCAGATGTCGGTAATGAATTTGTGAATGATAACTGTTGTATTTATTGCGCTCTCGCTGTAGCTGCGCGATATCTTGTTAAGCTTGCGAAGCTCTGAAAAACCGATGAACTTTAGCCTTACAGCGTCTTCGATATCTCTCCCGAGGTATGCTATCTTATCGGATATCTTGACCACGCAGCCTTCCCATGTGTACGGCTGATACTTCCCCGGTGTATCGAAATCTGCAAGATCAATAGCATCTTTATGCGGTTTGATGCCGTTGTGGTCAACTTCGCCGCAGTGTGAGATTATACCGTCTCTGACTGCGTAAGTAAGGCAGAGATTATCAAAGTTTCTGCCGCTGTTTTCAAGCAGCTCAAGCTTGTCAATAACTCGCAGGCTGTTTCGCTCGTGCCAGAATCTATCCATACCGTTTTCTTTGCGAAGTGCAGAAAGCTCGTTCTCTCCCTCGTGACCAAACGGTGCGTGCCCAAGGTCATGACCCATAGCTATTGCTTTGGTGAGATCTGTATTCAGCCCCAGGAATTTAGCTATCGTACAGCTTACAGATTCAACGTGCTGAACGTGCTCCATTCTCGTGCAGATATGGTCGTTTTCAATGTTGAAGAAAACCTGCGTTTTATGCTTTAAACGTCTGTACGCAAGGCAATGAAGGATCCTTGTATAGTCGCGCTCGTAAGGTGAACGTATATCGTTAGGACGCGAATAAAGCGCCTTTTCACGTTTGATATGTGTTTGCCAAGCACTGTTTTCTTCTCTTGAAGCAACGCTTTCAAACAAGTTTTCTTTCATAGTATACACCACGCGATCTGACATATATTTTTTAAATTATACCATATGACTGCTGATAAATCAATAGCAATTGATTGACGTATGACAATTTTTTATGTATTTTATGTTAATAGTAAACAAAAACTATTGAAAAGACATAATAATTATGGTATAATTTCTACGAATAATAGCACACGGAGGTGTTATAAAATATGAAAGGTTTAAAGCGTAAAATTGCTCGGTTTTTAGTAAGCTTTGCATTGACAGCTTCGGCGGCTGTTTCATTCGCAGTTTGTGCATCTGCATATGACTCAAAAACCAATCTGTTAAAGCAGTACGAACAGACCAAGGATCAGGGCGTTGTTAATGTCGGGATCAGAGGCAGTTATATCAACGATATAAACAATGCTATAAACAGAGTAAATGCGATAAGAAAAGAGGCTTGTGATCAGGGCGTATGGGACCCGAGAAACAGCTCTAAAAAACTGACATCAAAAGATTATGTTCCTATACAATGGTCGCATGAGCTTGAGGAGGTTGCAAGGCTGCGTGCCGCAGAGGCTTCTATGACCATTTCTCACACTCGCCCCAACGGCAAAAGCTGCTTTACTGTAAGCTCAACAGTTTCATCCGGCAGCGAGGTGCTTGCGTGGAACTACAGCAAAACGATGGTTAACGGGATAAATCAGTTCTACGGTGAAAAATCTGATTGGGTAAACAAGACATCGGGCGCTGTTACAGGTCACTATACATCAATGATAAACCCGAACAACAAATATATGGGTCTTGGATGCTTTTATGCGACTTCAAAAGTTCCCTACCCCAATACGCTGTGCGGACGCTTTTCGACAAGTACAAAGACCTCGACTAAGGGCAGCGCAGTCAGCAATTGCTATGTACCTGTGCAGGTAACGACATCGAGCCTTACTAACGGAAGATTGAAGTGCGTTTCCGGCAGCAATACAATAGAGGCTGGCAAGACGGCTTCATATGAGCTTTGGGCTGATGCTTCCTACAGGACAAATACAAATGTGCTTTTGTACGAGGCAAACTGGAAGTCCTCGGATACATCTGTTGCGACTGTTGATAAATACGGCATTGTTAAGGGCATCAAGCGCGGAACTGCAACTATTACTGCGACCTGCGGAAATATATCGAAATCGGTGACTGTAAATGTAAAGCAGTATCCGCCTTCGTCGCGTATCTCGGGCAGCAACAGATACTTAACATCGGTTCAGATCTCGAAAACTATATTTGCAAGCAAAAAGACTGACACAGTCGTTATTGCTTCCGGTACGAATTTTGCTGATGCACTTTGCAGCGCATCTCTTGCAAAGGCATACAACGCTCCGATACTTCTGGTCGATAAGGATTACATCAGTGATGATGTTATTGCAGAGATCAAAAGATTAAGCGCTAAAAAAGCTATGATAATCGGTGGAACGAGTGTTGTCGGCGCAAGTGTGGAGAATAAGATAAAAACAGCAGGACTTTCGATCGAAAGGATCGCTGGTAAAACGAGGTTTGAGACCGCTGTATCATCGGCATTCAAACTAAAGGATAAGGGCTATGCTCCAAGGAGCTTGTTCGTAGTATACTACAACAGCTTTGCAGATGCTCTTTCAGCAAGCAACATAGCCGCTATACAGAACGCACCGATCGTTTATGTGAAAACTACGGGTGATATTGACAGCTATACAAAGCAGTTCTTATCGTCAGTTAAATCAAGTGTTGATAATGTATATATCATTGGCGGTACAAGTGTTATAAGCGAACAGATGAGCAGCAATATCAAATCGTATGTCGGCAAAACTCCTGTAAGAGTTGCCGGACAGAACAGATATGAAACGTGCGTTGAGATAAACAAACGGTTTGCTTCATACCTTAAAAGCACTAATATTTGTGTAGCGACCGGTCAGAACTTCCCTGATGCTTTGTCGGGCAGTGTGTATTCTGCGCTGAACGGTTGTGCATTGTTCCTTGCAGACCAATCGCTTAACAGTGTTCAGAAAGCTTATCTTAAGTCAAAAGCTCCGCAGAAGCTTACTGTTCTCGGAGGCGCAGGTGCTGTACCTGATGCGATAATTCTGCTGATAAAACAAAACAGCATATGACAAAAAACGACTTCCCTGCTTTGGCAAGGAAGTCTTTTTTATGTAGTTCTATTCTTTGCAGCACATTATTATCTCATCAGCAAGAGTCTCGGGTACTGCACTTGTTCCGCCGAACACATTTATGCAGTCGGGCTTTTTCTTTTCTTCAAGGTAGAATTTCTGACTGTCTTTTAATGCATTGTCTGCAAGCAAAAGCGGCGAATTGTTCATTGCTGCAAGCACTCCGCCTGCGAGCGCATCAGGGAAATCAAGTCCCTTTGCAACGCAAACGCTGCTGCCGTTCAGAAGGCTTTCAAATCTGATATTGACGCTGTGGCAGGTCTCATATCTGTTGCTGCCTGCGATACGAATGAAGATATCCTTTGCTTCAAATCCCGCAGCCTTTTGTGCCTTTTCTACCATAGCATCGGATATAACGCTTTTTCCGCCGATAACGTAAGCATATTTTATATATCCTTTAAGACCCGATAGATATTTCTCTGTATCTTTATTAAGATCTCCATCTGTTCCAAGATACAGGATAGGGATACCTTTTACAGCGGCAACAGGGCTGATAGACAGCGCATCAGCAAAGTCGTTAGCGTATACGAAAACCACACAGTCAGGCTGTTTATTGAGCTGCTTTGCTATCTCGATCGCTGTACAGTAGCGGTTTGGACCGCTTATGCGTGTAACGTTTTGAGTAAAGGATTTTTCAACATTTTTGCTTATGACACCTTCTCCGCCGAGCAGGATAATGTTTTTGGCACCAAGACGCGCGATCTCCCACTTTGTTTCGACCGGAACAGAATCCTTGTTAACAAGCAGGATAGGGGCATTCTTTGCCTTGGCAAGCGGCACGCCTGCAAGTGCGTCGGCAAAAGATGTTCCGTTTGCAAGCACTACCGTATCAGCATTTGTGAACTGCGCTCTTGAGATCGATGCAGCTGTTGCGTATCTGTTGAGGCCTGCATAGCGGTTGTACTCGGGAAGAAGAATGGTTTTGATGTTATGATCTTTTGCAAATTGCGCGGCAACAGAGTTTTTATGGCAAGTCAAAGTGAACTGGCTTGGATTTGATACCTCCAGGGAATCGTCCTTTATACTATTTACAGATGCGGGAACATAAAGCTCTTTAAGACCGCTGTATTTGAATGCTGCGGTATCGATAGATTTCATGTTCGACGGAAGCGAGAGCTTTTCAATTTTATTACAATAATAGAATGCATGATAACCTATTCTTTCCAATCCATCAGGAAGATTGATCTGTTCAAGATTTGTACAGTAATTGAATGGTTCAAAGCCGAGTTCCTTGATAGTGCTTGGCAGTTTGATACTTTTTAGTGATTCACAGTGACCAAAAGTGTAATTCTGAAGCACCTCTATACCCTCACACAAGGTTACATCTTTCAGCTTTGTGCATCTGTTAAAGGTACCCTCTATCTCATTAACGTTAGCGTTAACAACTGCTTTTTCAAGGTTTTCACATTCTGCAAAAGCACAGAAACCAATTGAGGTAACTGTGTTTGGAATGTTAACGCTGACAAGAGCATTGTTTTTAGAGAAAGCGTAAGATGAGATCGCTCTTACATCGGATTGAATAGTGATCTCGGGTTTTGCATATGTTTTAGCGTCAACAAGGATATGGTTTACTATAACAAGAGGGTTTTCTTTTCGCCTGTCTGCGAGCCATTTTGTGTCATCAAGTGCAGAACCGGGAATGAACCTGATAACAGATGGAAAGGTAATATCAGAAAGCTTGGTACAGCCTTTGAAAAAGTCTGTATTTAAGCCGCGAAGCCTATCAGGAAGCTTAACTCTTTCAAGGCTTGTACAGTTTTCAAAAACGTTGTGATAAGTATAAGTTATATCGTCTGAAAACTCGACACTTTTAAGCGATGTGCAGTCTTTAAAGGCGTAATGGATAATATAGCTTAAGCGTGCAAGAATTTTTACGTTTTCAATAGTTTTGTTGCCCTTAAAGACATTTTCATCCATATATCTTATTGTTATGCCGTTTATCTTTTCGGGAACTACAACATCTTTAGCCGTGCCTTTATAGGCATTCAGGGTGATGTAATCGTTTCCGCTTGAATCAGTGCGTTTGGTGTACTCAAAATCGCCAAATGTTTCAGCGGATACGGTAAATGATGATGTATCTGCAAATGTACTTTTAGGCAGCACCGCCGCTGAACCGAGCGTCATACATACAGCCAGAATCAAGGATAGTCCTTTTTTACATTTCATTTTATCGCGCCCCTGTTATATTACTTCTTTCCGCGGTTTAATCTGAAATCAACCGAGCGTTTCAGGTACTCAAGATACTCTTCATCACGGCACATAGACTTGCTTGGCGTATCAGAGAGCTTAGCAACAGGTCTGCCGTTGACATACTGAAGCTTTATAACTATATTCAAAGGAGCTTCACAGGTATCATTTGACACAAAAGTACCGATACCGAAAGAAACTTTAGTCTTATCGCTGAAATAGTCATAAAGCCTTTGCGCCTTGTCAAAATCGAGATTATCGCTGAAAAGCAAGAGCTTTGTGCGCGGATCAACTCCGTAATGCTTGTAATGGGTGATTATCTTTTCGCCCCACTCGTACGGGTCACCGCTGTCGTGTCTGACACCTGTATAGTTATTGACCATTGAACGATTGAAATCGAGCAAAAACAGGTCTGTTGTTACCGTATCGGTAAGCGCTGTACCGTTATCTCCCTCGTACTCATTGTACCAATCCTTCATAGCATAGTAGTTTGTGTACGCAAGAGGAATAGAATCTATGCCCTGATACATCTGCACGAACTCGTGTGCATAGGTGCCTATCGGTGTAACATTATACTTCATAGCAAGGTGAACGTTTGACGTACCTATGCAGTTGGTCGTTTCGCTGACAAGACGGCGAACTACCTCGTCTTCCCACTCCCTTGAAAGTCTGCGGCGGCAGCCGAACTCTGCAAATCTGAATGTATATGTTCCGTCATTCATAGCAGCTATCTTCTTATCAAGCTTTTCCTCCGCTGATTTGCGCAGCTTTTCGTAATCATATTTCATTCTGAAATATACCTCGTTGACTATTTCAAGCAAGTATATCTCAAACTGCATTGCTGAAAACAACGGTCCGTCAACGATTATGCTAAGCTCTCCTCTGTCGGTGAGCTCAACGCTTACATAGTCGCGGATAGGGTGCCAGAGCCTTAAAAACTCAACATAGTCGTCCTTTATGAAACGTATTGAGCGCAGATAATCAAGCTCTTGCTTTTGGAATGTAAGCGTGCAAAGGTGATCGACCTGCTCATTGATCTCCTGCATCATTTCGGGAGTGAAAACAACGCCCTCATTTCTGCACTTGAAATAATACTGTCCGCAAAGGTCGGTATGCTTGTGGAAAATGACCTGGTCCATATTGAACTTATAAAGGTCTGTATCAAGAAGTGATACAACGATTGGTTCGAGTTTCATATTTTTTACTCCTTTATAGAATATCTATCTGACAGCTTCTCATAGTTTCAAGAGCAGCTTCGTGCTTTTCGCTTGTTACGCCTGCACAGCAAGCGCTGTCAACAATGATCGGAACTTCAGGGAAGCTTGCTTTAAGCACAAGTGCATTTGAAACAACGCAGATATCGGTACAAAGACCGATAAGCTCGATGGAGAGATCCTCTTTGCCTGCTGCTTGTTCGATAAGCTTTGGCAGCTTTACCGAACCGAAGGTATGCTTTTCTACCTCGGTGAAGGATTTATCTGCTAATGCGGTCTTAATATCTTTGTTAAGCTCCCAGCCGTGTGAGCCTTTTATACAATGCGGCACGGGAAGCTTTTTGCCCTCGGAGGTCTGCAAATAATCGTCAAAATGGGTATCATACGTTACGAATATCTCTCCATCAAATTCTTTGATCTTCTTAACAGCAGCAGGTACGATCTCGACAGCCTGCTGTGAACCGAGTGCGCCGTCAACAAAATCATTCTGCATATCAACTACGATAAGAAACTTTTTCATAAATAGCCCTCCGTTTTTTGCAGTTATAGAGTACTTATTTCTTATAGATGTATTTTACACTATTTACAACGTTTCGTCAATATAAAAATCAATAAATTTTTCAACAAAAAAAGCCCTCATTTGAGGGCTTAAAACACTACTCTTTTTTGCCTTTGAGAATTGGCGAAAGAGGCTTGTAGATTATGATGGTAATTATTGAGCAAAGCAGTCCCTTTATAAACGTAAAAGGCAGATTGAATATGCAAAGTGCAGAGAATATGTTCTTAACGCTTGACATAAGCTTCTGGTAAGCGCCGAGAATAGCCGCTTCTCCGCCGTAAGCCTTGAAGTATATCGGGTACACTATAAAATAATTGAGCGGCAGGCTGATAACTGTAAATGCGAGCATACCGACAAGTGTTGCGATTACTGCGCCTTTTTTGGTCCTGTTTTTCTTATATATAAGTGCAGCTACCAAAACAAAGGTCGCACTCGTTACAAAATCAAATATATCACCGATACCCATTGTTGTATCGATTCCCTTTATCAGCAGATGGATAAGGTTTTTGAGCAGACAAACTATAACACCTTCAACAGGACCGAGTGCAAAGCCTGTCAGCAATGAGATAACATTTGAAAAATCAAGCTTGATAAACCCGGGCATAAATGGTACGGGGAAATCAAGATAATAAACTATCGTTGCGAGTGCTGTCATCATACCGATGATGACCATTTTTCTTGTTGATATCCTTTTAGTGTTGTTCATAATAATTCCTCCAATAATAAATATATTGGGAGAAACAGCGCAAGGTCAAATAAAAAAGCCCTGAAATCATTTTCAGGGCTTGAAAAAAGTTCTTGTGTCATTTCTTCCATCCGGACTTTACCGTTGGTATCGGATTCTCACCGATTCAGCGCTGTTAAGCGGTCGCGGACTAAGGCTTAAAACCTATCACCGCCAGTGTGGAGTTTCACCACCCCTGAAATACAAAAGTTATAAAATACTATTCTGTTTTACCGTTATTTATTCGTCGGAATCGCCGTCAAAGTCAAACTCAAGCTTTTCGCCGCAGTTCGGGCAATCTATCGAGCCGTCTGCAATAATGTTCTCCCCAAGCATTATCTTATCACCGCAGCTTGGGCATACACATTCGTACATTTCCTCGTCATCATCGCAGAAATCACAATCGCAATCGTCTTCATCGTCATCCTGCTCGTCGTCAAGCTCATAAAAATCCTCTTCAAGCGCGCCCAGATCCTCATCAATTGCATCTACCAGATCAACAGTTTCATCGACCTCTGTTGCAATATCTTCGATAGTATCTGCCATATCCTCAAGAACATCAGCCATAAGCTTTATGATCTTTCCCTCGTTAGTGCTTTCGTCGATTTTCAGACCGTCCATAAGACCTTTGAGGTAAGCGACCTTCTTGCTAAGCTCCATGGGTAATCCCTCCGTTTCGGTTTATAATGTTAAGTTAATTATGCTCTTTCCATGTACTCGCAGGTTCTTGTATCGATCCTGATCTTGTCGCCTGTGTTTATGAACAGAGGAACTCTTATCTCTGCGCCTGTTTCAACAGTTGCTGGCTTTGTAGCGTTAGTAGCTGTATCACCCTTGATGCCCGGCTCTGTATCAGTTACCTCAAGCTCTACAAAGTAAGGCGGCTCAACACCGAATACCTGACCCTTGTATGAAAGGATCTTACAGATCATGTTTTCCTTAACAAACTTGAAGTTATCGGAAAGCTCCTTGCTGTTTACAGGGATAAGCTCATATGACTCGGGATCCATAAAGTAGTAAAGATCACCGTCATTGTAGGAATACTCCATTTCCTTTCTCTCAACATAAGCAGTTGGGAATTTAGCAGTCGGATTGTAAGTCTTTTCAATTACTGAACCCGAAATAACGTTCTTGACCTTTGCTCTTACGAAAGCGGCACCCTTACCCGGCTTAACGTGCTGGAACTCAACGATCTGCATTACGTTGCCGTCCTCTTCAAAAGTCATACCGTTTCTGAAATCGCCTGCTGTTACCATATTTTAAACCCTCCATTTTAATAGTCAGCTTTAATGTAGTGCATCAAGGCACATACCTACATAATAATTTTAACACATTACAAAGCATTTTGCAAGCATTTTATAGATTTTTGTTACATCTTAATACTTTTTTTACAAGATAGAGGGTCAGATATAGTTCTTAGTTCTGTTAAGGTCGGTCTCAAGGTCGGGATAATCAGCCTTTAGATTCTCTAAAAGTGTCGGGATAAGCTCTTTGTTTTCTCTGACTTTCAAAAATTCATCGGTAGTAATGCCTACAAGTTGAACAAAATCAAGTCTGCCGTATATAGTATCTCTGCCCTTGACCTCTGTATCAGATGCAATAAGAAGAGCGGTTATCTTGCTTTCGGGCTTACTGAGATTTATCGACTGCGGATCCTTGGCGCTGCCTACATACTGTCCGGGCTCAAACCAGCTTTCATTGGTGAATGTATATCTTGCGAGGTTGCTCATCATATTCATTGCCCATACGCAGTTATTCGGCTCGGTGTCTTTGAGCTTTATCGTCATTTCGTAGCCCCATTTGCTGAACTCGCCTCCGAAGCTTTCTTCGTCGTAATAAAGCTCGCTCATTCCGAAGGTTACAACGTGAGAATAGCCTTTTGGTGACGGATACGCGCTGAACCCGTCAAGATACTCGTTGCCGCCGAACATAGCACGGCTTTGAATAGTTGTGCCGAAATGCTCGGGCTTGGTGTCACCGTACACCTCGGAAAAGGCAGCTTCGATCTCGTCCCAACCGGGTGCGAAATCTTCATCGTCTGCTTTTGCTTTGAACTCTTCAAGTGTCATTGTTATTCTCCCCTTTTCAGATAATAATAAGTTGTTTTTCAGCCTTTGTCATGTTTTCACAGCCGCCATTTTTAACGACTACAAAATCCTCGATACGAACACCGAATTCACCCTCGATGTATATCCCGGGCTCTACTGTAACTATTGAGTTTTCAAGCAGAATGTTATCTCTGCTCGGTGATGCATACGGCATTTCGTGTATTTCCATTCCCACACCGTGACCGAGCGAGTGCCCGAAGTTATCACCATAGCCTTCATTAGAAATAATATCACGCGCTACAGCGTCAAGCTCTTTACCTGTCATACCTGCCTTGACTGCGCCTAAAGCCGCAAGCTGCGCGTTCAGCACAATATCGTAGACCTTGCGCATTTTATCGGTAGGCTCGCCTACACAGAAAGTCCTGGTCATATCGCTGTGATAGCCCTGTACGACTGCGCCGAAATCAAGCAGAACGAAATCACCCTGCTCGACAGCTTTTTCGCCGGGCACACCGTGAGGCAGCGAAGTATTCTTACCGCTGAGTGCTATTGTATCAAAAGACAGCTCCTCTGCCCCGTGCGTAAGCATAAAGTGGTCAAGCTCGAGCTGTATCTCCTTTTCGGTCTTACCTACTCTTACATAATCAAGCATATGCTCAAAGCCTTTTTCGGCTATACGCTGCGCCTGTATCATCAATTCTATCTCTGATAGAGTTTTTACCATTCTTATACTGCGGATAAGCTTTGTAAAAGCGTTAGCTGATGAAAGACCGACCTTCAGCGCACTTTTCATCGCAGTAAACTGCTCTACCGTACAAAACTCCGTATTTACCGCCGCAGTTTTGGCATTATGCTTTTTTATAAGCTCGTTTATCTGGTGATAAAGTCTGTCCTGCAAAATAACCTCACAGCCCTTTGCGGTTGCTCTGGCTTTTTCGATATATCTGAAATCAATGATAAGATATGCTTTATCCTTGAACACAACAAGTGTTCCGTCACTTGATTTCATACCTGTAAAGTATCTTCGGTTGACAGTATCGTTGATTATCCCGCAGTCGCAGATATCACCAAGACTGTTCATAAGCTGCTCTAAATGTGTCATTGTGCTTCGTTGCTCTCCTCTTTCTTCCAGCGGTAGTAGAGCGAATCTACGGCAAGAATATACGAATACTTTCCAAAACCGCAGATAGAGCCTGCACAGACAGGTGCGATGACCGATTTAGCACGGAATTCATCTCTTGCATTTATATTGCTGATATGTACCTCGATAACAGGTATCTTTATAGCAGCTATCGCATCTCTGATAGCATAGCTGTAGTGTGTATATGCACCTGCATTGATAATAACACCGTCAAAGGATTTCCTTGCAAGGTGGAGAGTATCTATTATCTCGCCCTCGCTGTTTGACTGAAAGACCTCACAATGAAACTGCTTTGAGATAGCGTGTTCGATTATATCATTGTTGATGCTTTCGTAGGTTTCATCACCGTATATACCCGGCTCACGCTCGCCAAGAAGATTAAGGTTCGGTCCGTGGATAACAAGTATCTTTTTCACTCTGCTCACTCCTTATTTTACTGATAGATAGTAGTTTTTCATCGTTAATGCGTCTTTATCCTGTGTTCCTGCGCTTTCACATACAAATATCGGGGAAAGATTCTTTTTTGCAACGATCTCCATAAGCGGCTCGTAGTCTGGACCAAAGCCCTGGTTATCATCAAAGGTAAGGTGCTTTTTTTCTCCGCCGGGCTCGGTGAACATTATTTTTGAGAAATGGCTGTGAAAGATCTTTGTTCTGTCAGAACCGATAGCGTTTTCCATTTCGCTGATGATCTTCTCATACTCTGCCTTGCCTTTTATGCAGCCGAACTCTCTTGCGTTGAGGTGCCCGAAGTCAACACACGGCAAAAATGTCTCATCAAGCTTGCAAAGCTCCAAAACCTCAGTCAGATCACCAAGCTGATTGACCTTTCCCATTGTTTCGGGACAGAAAATAATATCCTCAAAACCCTGTTCAACGGCAGCTTTTCTTGCCCTTGTGATGGTATCCTTTGCAAGTTCAAGAGCTTCTTGTCTGCTTATTTTTGCACACGAACCCGAGTGAATGACTATTCTTTGAGCGCCAAGCCTTTTGGCTGCATCGCAGGACTGAAGGATATAGTTTATACTGTTATCGCGCTTTTCGGGCTCTATGCTTGAAAGGGATATAAAATACGGCGCGTGCAGCGAGAGCGAAATATGATGCTCTTCCGCCTTATCACGAAGCGCAAAGGCAGTCTTGTCTGTTACTCTGACTCCCCTGCCGCATTGATATTCATAGTGGTCAAGTCCCATGCTTTCAAGATAAGCCGGTGCTTGTATTGTTGATGATTTATATTTTGCGGAAAAGCTGTCGCTGTTTCCAGCAGGTCCGAATCTTGCAGGCATTATATCACTCCTTGATAATTCTTTTTCTGCTTGGCAGAAGCGGTTTTTCGATCGTTCGCTTGAACCTGAACGGCAAGCTTGTTTCGGGCTCCAGCGGATAAACAAAACAGGAACGTATACCTGCAAGGTTAGCGCCCATAATATCTGTAAATATCTGGTCGCCGATAGCAGCGATATCGCACTTCTCAAAGCCCATTCTTCTGACCGCTTCATTTATGCCGTAGGTAAGTGGTTTTCTGCCATTGGCAACATATTCAAGATCAAGCAGCTGCGCAAACGGCTCTACCCTCGGCGGTTTGTTATTTGAAACGATAATAAGCTTTATTCCTGCCTTTTTAACGCGTGCGAGCCAATCCATACTTGATTGCGGCGGCACGGGATTGTTGTGCGTAGTAAGTGTATTGTCTATGTCAAGTACAATACCTTTAATATGCTTTCGCTTTAAGAATTTAGGCGTTATACCTGTTATGTCATTAAAAACATATGTAGGTCTGAATATCATTAAAACTCTCCTGACTAAACAAAAAACGGGCACAAATATGCCCGTTTTGATCAATATTAGTATTTACGCTTACGAGCAGCTTCAGACTTCTTCTTACGCTTTACTGAAGGCTTTTCGTAGTGTTCTCTCTTACGAACCTCAGCAATAACGCCGTCTCTTGCGCAAGATCTCTTAAAGCGCTTGAGTGCTGTATCCAAAGTTTCGTTTTTACCAACACGAATTTCTGCCAAAACTATTCCCTCCCTTTGCCACCTTTGACAGAGGTAATAAGTATAGGTCATTTCGTAAAGCAAGGTGATAGTGAAGGCGTTCGCTTTTGCAAACACAAAACGGATACCGTTTCTTTCAAACGTCGCTGTTACGACCACTCTGTCTGATTACACTTACGAAATCATCATACCTGTACAATTACAATGTAATTATACAACATATTGCATATAAAGTCAAGTGGTTTTTTAATGTTTTTTTCACAAAATTTCATATTTTTTATTAACACGCCATAATACATAATAATCATTACTTACTGTTCGCGCCGTGTCAGATATCTTTTCTCATTTCGTCATAGCACAGAAAATCGCCGTTTTCCGCAATGACTGTATGGTAATCGGTCTCGATATATCCGCGTTTTCTGTATATATTCTTAGCAGGGAGAGATGCGTCAAGAACTACCTCGTGATAATCCTGGGCAATAACGATCTCGGCGTGATCCATAAGCGACCTGCCGTAGCCCTTGTGCTGATGCTCGGGAAGGACAAAAAGGCGCTTTATCTCATTGCCGTCAACGGTTACTGTGCCGACGTATTCATCATTGTCAAGCTGAAGGATATACACCTTTCCTGCTTTTATGTCATCGATTATGCGTTCATCGGTATGGTGCTGAAGAAAATAATCGACCGCACCTGCGGGATAGTATTTTGGGTAGACCTCAGTAATAGTTTTCTGCGTGATCTCCTTTACAAAACTGAATTCATTAAGCTCTGCCTGTGATATCCTCATTTTTATCCCTCCGTTAAATTTCAGACTTTTTTGCTTCCGCACTCGTGGCAGAATGCAGACCCATTGACCTGCGCACCGCAATTATTGCACACCCAGCTTTCCTGCTCCCCTTCTGCTTCAGCGGTATTGCTAACAGCTCTTGGATTTCTTGCGCCGCAGGTAAAACAGTACAAACCGCCTTTTACCTCACAGCCGCATCTTGGGCATACCCAAGGAACGTTATCACAAGTATATCCTGCCGATGAATTGTCGTCAGACCTAAAAGGCGGCTCACACATCATACCCCGCGCAGGCATCTGGTTGGGGTATGGATACGGGTAAGGAAAGCTCGGCTGAACAAAATTCGGCGGCAGAATAACAGGCGCTTTATTATCACTATCATTGGAGGTCACACTTGGATCGCCGCCGGAACTATGCGCGGCTGTGCTGTTTTTGACATATCCCGGTTTTACCCAGCCGCATTCACTGCAAATGCAGCCTGTATTCTCATGACCGCAGATCTGACAGACCCAAATATCGTTGCTTTGTGACATGATATCGCCTCCTGTTGTAACTGTTATTCATCGTTCATTTTCTTTAGCTCTGAATATGCAAAAGGTATTGCGAGGACCATAGAACATACATCTGCTGCCGCCTGTGCGCATTCAACTCCCGTTAATCCGAATAATGAAGAGAAGGCAAACAGCAGCGGAATAAAGAATATACCGCTTCGTGCAGATGAGGAGATCGAAGCCTTAATGCCAGCACCTATGCTTTGCAGCATCATGTTTGTCATAACGATCCCACTCATAAGCGGTAATGTTACCGCTTGAAACCTCAGCGCTTTTGAGCCTATGGCAATAACATCGGGATCATCTCTGAAATATGATACTATCTGTGGGGCAAAAACAAAGCAGGCCGCTGCTACAACGATAAGGAACAAGGTCCCGTATTTCAGGCAGAAGAAATAGCCTTGTTTTACGCGCTTTTTCAGATTTGCGCCATAATTGAATGAGCAGACAGGCTGATAGCCCTGACCGAATCCGATGAGTGCGGAAGATACGAGCATCAGCGTTCTGGTTGCTACCGACATACCTGCGATAGCTGCGTCGCCGCCGAATTCTCCTGCGATCTTGTTGAGCATTATAGTAGCCAGCGCAGCAAGCCCCTGCCTGAAAAGCGATGGGATGCCTCCGTTGATGATCTCAAGAATATAGTGCTTGTTGATCTTTATATTCTTGAATCTGATATGTATGTTTACTCCCTGTTTGCTGCCTATCATAAGTACGATAAAGCTGATGATCTGTCCGCTGACTGTTGCAAGTGCAGCACCGCTGACACCGAGATCAAATACGAATATAAACAACGGGTCAAGAGCGATATTGGCGATCGCTCCTGCGAGAAGACCGAACATCGCATAAATAGCGCTGCCCTGAAAACGAAGCTGGTTGTTTATAACGAACTGGCCTGTCATAAACGGCGCACCAAGAAGGATTATCCGCATATAATTCTTGGTGTCTGCAAGCGTGGTCTCGGTGGCACCCAGCATATCTGATATCGGCTCGACAAGGAATATACCAACAAGCGCGATAAGTGTACCGATGATAAGTGACAAAGCAAATCCTGTTGATGCGACTTCATTTGCCTGTTTGGTGTCATTTGCGCCAAGCATTCTTGCAAGGTAGTTGCCCGAACCCTGTCCGCACATAAACCCTATAGCCTGAATTATAGCCATTACCGAGAAAACTATACCGACTGCTGCGGTAGCCTCTGTCGATATTTTACCGACAAAGAATGTATCGGCAGAATTATATATTCCCGTAACGAGCATACTTATTATAGTCGGTACAGAAAGCTTCAGGATAAGCTTTGGAACGGGCGTTTGCGTCATATAGATATAACGCTGTGACCTTTCATCTGTATTTGTCAAAAGAATTACCTCTTTGCTTAAAGCAAATGTCACCCGTGCAGAGTGACATTTGATGATTACTTAACTACAATATTTACAAGCTTTTTAGGAACATATATCTCCTTGACGATAGTTTTTCCGTCGATTATAGATGCTATGTTGTTCTCGGACTTTGCCAGAGAAACAACAGTATCCTTATCGGCATCGGCAGAAATATTCAGTTTTGCCTTTACCTTGCCGTTGACTTGTACGACTATCTCGATCACGTCCTCAACGAGCTGTGCAGGGTCATATGTAGGCCAGGGCTCGTATGCAAGGCTTTCCTCGTGGCCGAAAATGCTCCATATCTCTTCACATATGTGAGGCGAAATGCACGACAGCATTTTGATAAGCCCCTCTGCGTAAGCCTTCGGGCAGCTCTCGTTCTTGTATACAGCGTTCACGAAAATCATCATCTGGCTGATAGCCGTGTTGAATGCGAGCTGTTCAAAATCATCTGTTACTTTCTTTACAGTCTGATTATATACCTTTGCAAAGAAGTTCCAAACTCTGTTCAGGAACTTTCTTGCGCCCTCAACACCGTTCTTGCTCCACGGCTTGCTGACCTCAAGGGGACCCATAAACATTTCGTACAGACGAAGTGTATCAGCGCCGTAATCCCTAACGATGTCAGAAGGGTTAACAACGAACTCGGCGAATCTCTTGCCCATTTTGATACCGTTCTCACCAAGTATCATACCCTGGTGAACGAGCTTCTTGAAAGGCTCTTTTGTAGGTGCAAGACCCTTATCATACAGGTATCTGTTCCAGATACGAGAATAGATGAGGTGACCTACTGCGTGCTCGGGGCCGCCGATATACAGGTCAACAGGCATCCAGTGCTTTAAAAGCTCCTGGTTTGCAAATTCTTTATCATTGTGTGGGTCTATATATCTGAAATAGTACCAGCTTGAGCCTGCACTGCCCGGCATTGTAGAGGTCTCGCGTGTACCTTTTACGCCGTTCTTATCATATTTTTTCCACTCTACCGCGTTTTCAAGAGGTGCTTTGCCGTTCTTGCCCTTGTAATCATCAAGCTCAGGCAGGATAAGCGGAAGCTCGGAATCGTCAAGAACGTGGATCTTTCCGTCCTCGCCGTGAACGACTGGAACAGGCTCGCCCCAATAACGCTGGCGGGCAAATATCCACTCACGGAAATGATAATTGACAGTTCTCTTGGCAATACCCATTTTTTCAAGCTTCTGTGTGATAGCTTCCTTTGCCTCTTCAACGGTCATTCCCGTAAACTCCTCGGAATTGATGAGCTTATAGCCCTTGCCGAGATAGTTCTGCTTTTCAAGTGCAGCCTCTGAAACGTCAATATGACCTGTCTTTTCATCACCGTCAATTACCTGGAGCATCTCAATATTGTGAGCGACCGCATATTCAAAGTCACGCTGGTCGTGGCTTGGAACAGCCATAACTGCACCTGTTCCGTAACTTGCAAGAACAAAATCACCGATGAACATACGAACTTCCTTGCCATTGACAGGGTTTATGCAGGTAACACCCTTGAGCTCACAGCCTGATTTAGTCTTGTTAAGCTCGGTACGGTCCATATCATTCTTTTTCTTGGTCTCATCAATATATGCCTGTACCTCTTCCCTGTTCTGAACTCTGTCAAGAAGACTTTCGGTAATTGTGCCGTCAGGAGCAAGAACCATAAACGTAATACCGTAGATGGTTTCGATACATGTCGTGAAAATAGAGAACTTTCCGCCGCCGACGATCTCGAACTCGACCTCAACACCTGTTGATTTGCCTATCCAGTTACGCTGGATAGCCTTGGTGGATTCAGGCCAGTCTATCTCGTCAAGACCTTCAAGGAGCTTTTCAGCAAAGGCAGGCTGATCAATTACCCACTGTTTCATATTCTTGCGGACAACGGGGAAACCGCCGCGCTCGGATTTACCGTCAATGACTTCGTCGTTTGAAAGAACCGTTCCAAGCTCTTCACACCAGTTAACAGGCATATCTATGTATTTAGCATAGCCGTCCTTATAGAGCTGTGCAAATATCCACTGTGTCCATTTGTAAAATTCGGGATCTGATGTTGCTATCATCTTTGACCAGTCATAGTCAAAGCCAAGCTCTTTAAGCTGTTTTGAGAAGGTCTTTATATTTTCCTGCGTAAAACCGTTAGGGTGATTGCCCGTATTTACAGCGTACTGCTCGGCAGGCAGACCGAATGAATCATAGCCCATCGGATGAAGAACATTATAGCCCTGCATACGCTTCATTCTCGAAACGATATCTGTTGCCGTATAGCCCTCCGGGTGACCTGCGTGCAGACCTACACCTGATGGGTACGGAAACATATCAAGTGCGTAGAACTTAGGCTTGCTGAAATCCCACACATCTGTTTTGAAGGTCTCATGCTCCTCCCAGTATTTCTGCCATTTCTTTTCAATTGCGGCATAATCATAATTTGCCATTAGTATCAATCCTTTGCTATTATTTTATGCTTGTTTTTTATTACCGTTTGACCTGTTTCAATATCTGTTCTTTAATGAATTTAAGCTTTTCACCCTTATTTATGACATCCATAGTAAAAACACTTTATTCTTTTACAAGATACTCTGATATATCAACATTTGTGCCGTCAGACCAAAGCCTTTCAAGATTATAATGATCTCTTGTTTCCTTATAGAAAACATGAACGACTATATCGCCGTAGTCAAGCACTATCCAGGTCTGCCCCTGATAGCCCTCTGTCCTTGAAGGCTCGATGCCGAGCTGGGTCATTTTGAACTCGACCTCTTCGGCAAGCGCTTTGGTGTGTATATTTGATGTTCCGTCAGCTATGACGAAATAATCAGCGATTATGGTAAGGTCGCCGATCTTTATAGCCTGTATATCCTCTGCCCTCTTTGAATCAAGAGCTTTTACGATCGTTTCAAGTTTTTGCTGTGTGGTTATCTCTGCCATATGCCTTGTCCTTTCTGTAAGTTATGTATTTTTCATAATTACTGCAAAATCGTTATATGCATCAAGTGTGCAGACAGGTATTGAATTGCCCTTTGAAACACTGTCTGATATAGAGAACTTGAGTGCCTCAAACATCGCCTTTTCAAGACTCTGATCGGCGTACTTGCGCATTTTCTTTACGTCTTTATAATCTCTGTCATCGGAGATAAGGTCTGCAAGATACACTATCTGGCTCAAAAGCGGCATATCCTTGCAGGCAACAGTATGATATCTTATCGCGTGGATTATCTCCTTGTCGGTTATGTCAAAAACTGTTTTCACAAGCTCCGAACCGGCGATAGCGTGGTAAAGCGGCGGAGCCTTCTTTTCGATCTCGCTCACATCAAGCTTTGACGTAAGTGCGATCTCAAGCTGTTTGCTTATCTCAAGCTCCTTGGCGCAGTCGTGCAAAAGTCCTGCAATGTAAGCCTTGTCGGTATCAGCGCCGTATTTCCTTGCAAGTTCAAGCGCCGCACCGGCGACATTTACCGAGTGATTATATCTTTTCTTTGACAGATTTTCCTTTAAATAAGCTTTATACTTTCCTATTACTTTTTTATCAAGCACAAAAATGACCTCGTTCTAATCCATATATAATTCGTTTTCCTCAATATATTTTACAACATTTTTGTCCAAATAGCAAGAGGTGTCTGCTGATTTCTTTATCATATCGCGTATTTGTGTTGAAGAAACCTCAAACGGTTTAGTATTGACGATTATTATTTCGCCGCCGTTTTCTTTCATAAGCCTTTGGGCGTGCGCTTTTAGATCGTTTTGAGTGACTGCATTCTCTCTTGATACACAAACAAGTGATGCAAGCTTGAGTATCTCCTTATATTCAAACCATTGTTCAAAG
Organism: uncultured Ruminococcus sp.; assembly: GCA_902786965.1. Classification (GTDB taxonomy): domain Bacteria; phylum Bacillota; class Clostridia; order Oscillospirales; family Ruminococcaceae; genus Hominimerdicola. The sequence continues at coordinate 25,014 of CADAEJ010000029.1, forward strand.
CTTAACAGCATATCACTGCCCATAATGAAAAACAGCTTATCACCGGGATACTTTTTATGAAAATGCCGAAGTGTTATGACAGAATAGCTTTTGCCCTTTTGTTTAAGCTCCCAATCGCTAATGCTGACTTTGTCGAGTCCTTCAAAAGCAAGCCTGCACATATTCATTCTGTCCTTTCCGCTTACAAGCCCGTCCGATGCTTTGTGAGGCGGTATTCTGTCGGGCAGAACGATCACTCTGTCAAGATCAACGCTGTCAAGCACCGTTTTCAAACAGTTGAAATGCCCTTTGTGAACGGGATTGAACGTCCCTCCGTACAATGCTGTCTTCATTTGTTTTTAAGCTTTATAACAGGATCTTTCGGATTGCGTTTGTAAAGCACAGCCTTTGAGCCTATCACCTGCACGACGTCCGCACCGATCTTTTCGGCGATCTCCTCGGCAGCCTCTCTTGCGCTGTACAGCGAGTTTTCAAGCACGCTGAACTTAACAAGCTCGTGAACACGAAGATAATCGTCTATCTGTGCAGTCTGTGCATCGCTCACTCCGCCCTTGCCTATCTGAAAAGCCGCAGGCAGGCTGTTTGCCAAGCCTTTTAGCTCTGCTCTTTGTTTTGGTGTTATCATTTGTTTCCTCCGCTGTTTTCTTGTGAGAGTTTTTCAATAAGTGCCTTTAATGCATTGGCTCTGTGCGATACCGAGTTCTTGGTATCAGTGCTTACCTGTGCAAAGCTTTTGCCCTCGTACATAAATATGGGGTCGTAACCAAAGCCGTTGTCGCCAAGCGGTTCATAGCCGATCTTTCCGTAAACTCTGCCTTCAACGGCTATCTCTTCACCGCTTTGCTTGATAAAATGTATCGTACATACAAAATGTGCCGACCTGTCCTCTTGCTTGACATCTTTCATTTTAGAGAGGATAAGCGCTACCCTGTCGGCATCGTTATCGCATCCGCCGTATCTTGCGGAATACACACCCGGTTCTCCGCCGAGTGCATCAACAACGAGACCGCTGTCATCTGCAAGCACAGCACATTTAGTGATCTCATATATTGCTCTTGCTTTTAATGCAGAGTTCTCGGCAAAAGTCGTACCTGTTTCCTCAACTTCGATATCTATTCCTGCTTCGCGCTGTGATACGACATCGTATCCAAATGGCTCTAGCAGCTGCTTGTACTCTCGTATTTTTCCTTTGTTATTGCTTGCGATTATAAGTTTCATACAGCCACCTGTTATTCCTCAAACAATGCGTCTACAAAGTCTTTTGCAACAAAGTTCTGAAGATCATCTATCTGCTCGCCGACTGTGATGAGCTTTACAGGTATCTTCAGATCGTCTGTAATACTTATAACGATACCGCCCTTTGCAGTTCCGTCAAGCTTTGTGAGGATAATACCTGTGATATCAGCGACCTCGTTGAACTGTTTTGCCTGATTTACAGCGTTCTGACCTGTAGTTGCATCAAGAGCAAGCAGAACTTCAAGTGCGCAGCCCTCTGCCTGCTGATGAACGATCCTTGCTATCTTTTTAAGCTCGTCCATAAGGTTTTTCTTGTTGTGAAGTCTGCCCGCTGTATCGCAGATAACTACATCGGCTTTTCTGGATTTAGCAGCTGTAAGAGCATCAAACACGACAGCAGCAGGATCGGAGCCTTCATTGTGCTTTATGATATCTACACCTGCTCTTTGAGTCCAGACTTCAAGCTGGTCGATCGCGGCAGCACGGAACGTATCAGCTGCTGCAACAATGACCTTTTTGCCCTGCTGATGCAGAGAATACGAAAGCTTGCCGATAGTTGTAGTTTTGCCGACACCATTTACGCCGATAACGAGTATAACCGACGGCGTTGTTGACATATCAAGCGGCTGATCCTCGCCGAGCATATCGGTGATAACGTCTTTGAGCATATCTCTGATCTTTTCAGGCTCTTTGACATTGTCCTTTTTTACTCTTTCACGAAGTTCTTCGCAGATCTTGACAGAGGTATTGACTCCGATATCACAAAGGATAAGAGTTTCCTCAAGTTCCTCAAAGAGTTCCTCATCTATCTTTGAGAATCTTTTCAGCAGTCCCTCGATCTTACCCATCATTGAGTTTTTGGTTTTGCGCAATCCGTTTTTAAGTTTTTCAAAAAATCCCATATTATCCTCCAGAACTATTCAAGTTTCATTTGTTGTACATCGCTGCTTGACATCGAAAGCAGCCTTGATATGCCCTTATCCTGCATTGTAACGCCGTAAAGCATATCAGCTTCCTCCATAGTACCGCGCCTGTGCGTGATAGCTATGAACTGTGTCTTATCGGTGAGTCTGTGCAGATACTGTGCATATCTGGTAACGTTTGAATCGTCAAGTGCCGCTTCAATCTCGTCAAGAAGACAGAAAGGCGACGGCGAATGTTTAAGTATTGCAAAATAGATAGAAATTGCAACAAGCGACTGCTCTCCGCCCGAAAGCGAAAGCAGGTTGGTGATGACCTTTCCGGGCGGCTGTGCGTTGATGTCGATACCGCATTCAAGTACATCATCAGGGTCTGTAAGTATAAGCTCGGCTTTTCCTCCGCCGAACATCTCCGAGAAGATCTTTTTGAAGTTTGCATTGATGACATCAAATGTCTGTATAAACATGCTCTTCATATTCTCGGTCAGCTGTTCTATCATCGTTTCAAGCTCTTGCTTTGATTCGCTGACATCATTGAGCTGTGCCATCATAAATTCAAATCTTTCGGAGACTTCTGCATATTCCTCGATAGCGCCGAGATTTACGTTTCCGAGATTTTTTATCTTGTTGCGCAGCTCGATAAGATGTTTGTTTGCATCATCAAGATCTTCAAGCTCTACCGCCATTTCAGCCGCATCGCTTCTTGTAAGCTCATAATCGTCCCAAAGCTGTGCAACAAGCTTATCGAAGTTTTCCTTAATGGTTTCGGTGCGCTCCTGTGTGCGTGTTATCTGCGTTGAGAGCGTTTCTTTTTCGTCCATTTTGTTTTTGAACTTATTGCGCAGAGCGTTGGCAGCAGCGTCAAATTCAAGATGCTGTTTCTGGCAAAGCGCGATATCATTATTCAGCTTTTCAATTTCAACGATCGAATCTTCAAGTGCTTTCTGCGAATCAGCGATCTTTTGTTTCTTGTCTTTGATATCATTGTGACAATCTATCACAAGAAGGTCAAGCTTGCTGTTTTCATCGGTGTTGTTTTCAAGAACGTTTTTAAGCTGTTCTATCGCGAGTTTGCACGACTCTATATCCTTACCATACTCGGTCGATGTGACTTTCATTTCAGAAAGCTCAGCGCTTAATGCTTCACGCTTTCTTTTGAGTTCCTCCTGCTGTGACTGCGATACAGTCAGCTTTGCTTCCCAATCAATTATTTCCTTGTCCGTTTGTGAAAGCTCTTCGGTGACAGTTTCGATCTCTTTTTGTGATGATACCATTTTGCCTTTTAGCTGTTCGATAGTAAGGTCGATGTCGTCAAGCTGCTTTTCATACTGCACCACAAAATCCTTGACGCGCTTTATCTCCGACTCGAATCTTACGCAGTCATTGCTCAAAAGTCCGAGTTCTTCTTTCAAGCCGTCAATATCAGCAGCGTATTTTGATGTTTCCTGCACCATTGCATCGACCTGCTTATCAATGGCTTTGAGAGATCCGGCAAGCTGCTCTTTCTTTTCGGTGAGCTGCTCTATCTCGTTTTTCCTTGAAAGTATACCGGTACTCTTCGATACGCTTCCTCCCGTATACGAACCGCCTGCGTTTACGACCTGTCCGTCAAGGGTAACTATCTTGAACTTGTATCCAAACTTTTTGGCAATATTTGATGCAGAATCTATATCCTCGCTGACGCAGACGTTCCCAAGAAGATTCCCGATTATCTGCGAATACTTATTATCTGTCCTGACAAGGCCGTTAGCCATTGCTACAAAGCCCTCGCACTCATCAAGCCCTTTGTTTTCAAATATTCTTGCCTTTATAGATGTGATAGGCAGAAATGTTGCTCTGCCCGCTTTGTCCTCTTTAAGCAGACTGATGCAGCGCTTTGCGACGCTTTCATCGGTCACGACAATATTCTGTAATGCTGCACCGAGGGCAGTCTCTATGGCAACAGTATGCTCTGTTTTAACGTCAATAAGCTGTGCAACAGAGCCGCAGATGCCCTTTATCCTCCCCTGCTTACCTGCGGTAAGTACGTGCTTTACGCTGTAATTAAAGCCCTCCATCGAGTTTTCAAGGTCTTTTAGGATAGAAAGCTTTGAGTCAAGCTCACGCAGCTTTAACTGTGATTTTGAAAGCTCTGCTCTGCTGTCTTCAAGCTTTGACTGCTTGCTTTCATAAAGCTTATTAAGACCGGCAAGCTTGTTTTCGCATTCCTGCTTTTTATCGTCCGCATTGGTTTTGGCTGTGCGAAGCTCGCCAAGCTCCTTGCTTGCAAGACGATTGTTGTTTTCTATCTCTTTTTGAGAAGCTATTGCTGCCTCAAGCTGCTCATTATAATCAGAAATATTGTTTTTCGCGCTTTCAAGCTTGAAGTTAAGCTCATTCTTTTTGAGGTAGACTTTATTTATGCTTGCATTGACCTCGCTTATGCTCTTGTCCGAATCCTCGGTTTTGAGAAGAAGGTTCTGTATTTCTGCTTCCTTATCAAATATCTGCTTATCCGACTTTTCCTTTTCAGCATTTAAAGTATCAAGGTCTTTCCGGCGTTTTTCAAGCTCTGTTTCATTGAAATACCTGAAGCTCTTTGCCTGCTCTATCTGTTCGTTGAGCTGTACGATCTTTTCTTCAAGGTGAGATATATCATTCTCGATGACAGCCATTTCAGTCTTTGCTTGAGAATTATTATCCTCTATCTGATGTATCGTTTCACGCAGCTCATCTATTTGCTCAAGCTTTTGCGCGCTCTTTTGAGAGTTTTCAAGAATAGCATTGTCAGCATCGGAAAGCTCATCACTCAAAGCCTTATACTGCTGATCAAGAACTGCAAGTTTTTGCTCGAAATCCTGTATCTGCTGCATATAGCTGTTGATCTTGTAATTCCATACCGAAACCTCAAGCTCACGCTTTTCATCATCAAGCACACGAAACTTTTTCGCCTTTTCAGACTGTGCTTTAAGCGGTCCTATACGCGCTTGAAGCTCTGCTATTATATCATTGAGCCTGTCGATATTATCCTGTGCAGATACAAGCTTTTTCTGCGCCTCTTCTTTTTTGAAGCGAAGCTTTGCTATACCTGCGGCTTCTTCAAATATCTCTCGTCTTTCGGTGGAACGTCCTTTGACAATATCTGCGATCCTGCCCTGCCCTATTATCGAATAGCCGTCTCTTCCAAGACCTGTATCCATAAACAGCTCAACAACGTCCTTGAGCCTGACCGAATTGCCATTTATCATATACTCACTGTCACCATTGCGGTACAGCTTTCTTGATACAGATACAAGGTCAGAATCATAATTCAAAGTACGGTCATCGTTGGAAATATTTATAGTTACCTGCGCAAACTGCGATTTTGGGCGCGTTTGTGTGCCGTGAAAGATAACTCCCGACATTTTCTCATCACGCATGGCTTTTGTGGATTGCTCGCCCATTACCCAGCGCATAGCATCGCTGATATTGCTCTTGCCCGAGCCGTTAGGTCCGACAACAGCGGTTATGCCTTTATTGAATTTCAGTTCTGTCTTATCCGGAAATGATTTGAAGCCCTGAATTTCAAGTGATCTTAAATACATTTATTATTTCTCCGTTGATTTTTATTTCCTGCCTGCTCAAAGAATCATCGGTGATCATCCTGCAATCAACTCCAAGTTCTTTGAGCGCGTTTATATTGCTCTTTTTATGACCTGCCGCTACACTGTATGAACGGCGGTTAACGGCAATCTCTATAATATTCTCTTTATTATCCGTTATTTCAGACTTTATCGCTTCAAGAAACAGTCTGCTCTGAACTATTTCGCTGAAAGCAGGATGGTAGTAACCTGCAACAATGCTTTTTTCTACAAGCTCTGATGAATGAAGACCAAGCTTTATTACATCAATGCCTGCGCCGTAAAACATTTTAAGCATTTTTGCGCAAAGCGCTGCAACCGTTTCAAACGGCATAAGCTTATACTCGCCCTTCTTGAAAAGCTCGGCAAGCTTTGTACCTTCAAGCACGACCACAGGATATATGCGAACAGTTTTGGGTTCAATATCTATGATTCGCTTTGCTGTGTAAAGCTCACGATCTTCGCTGCTTTTGTAAAGCCCGACCATCATTTGCAGACCAAGCTCAAAACCATAGCTTTTTATGAGCAAACTTGCATCAATAACATCTTTTTCACTGTGTCCGCGTTCGTTAGCATCAAGAACTTCATCGCACAGTGACTGCGCACCAAGCTCGATAGAGGTAACACCGCATTCTTTCAGAATATCAAGAACGCTCTTGTCAATATAATCAGGGCGTGTTGAAATTCTTATTCCTTTAAACTTACCCTCGCCGACAAACTCGCTTGCTGCTTGGAGAAGTTCGAGCATATACTCTCTCGGTACAGCTGTAAAGCTGCCGCCAAAAAAGGCTATCTCCGTTTCCTGCGGGTCTGTTATCTGCTCAAGAGCTTTTGAACATATGCGCTGAACATCTTCTGCGTGCGGTATTTCGGAGTTGCCCGTAATGGTATGCTGATTGCAGAAAGCGCACATATGCGGACAGCCAACGTGCGTGACGAATATAGAAATATTATTATGCTTCATAGCCCATTAGTGCAAGAGCTTCTTTTGCTGCATTCTGTTCTGCTGATTTTTTTGATCGTCCTACGCCTTCGCCGATAACGTTGCTGTTGAGCATTACCTGCACGGTAAATTTCTTATCATGATCGGGACCAGACTCGCCTGTGAGCATATATTCGACTTTTTCCTCGGGGTTTTTCTGGATTATCTCCTGCAATGCGGTCTTATAATCCACAAAGCTTACAACGCTGTGAGGCTTTACGTCTTCGGGAATAAACGACAGCACATACTTCCTTGCTGCATTAAGTCCGCCGTCAAGATATATCGCTGCGATCACAGCCTCAAATGCGTCTGAAACGATTGACGGTCTTTCACGTCCGCCAGTCAGTTCCTCGCCTTTACCAAGAAAAATAAAGCTTCCAAGGTCGATTATTTTTGCAAAATCAAATAGTGCTTTTTCGCAGACAAGTGAGGCACGAAGCTTTGTAAGCTCTCCTTCGGGAAGATGCTTGAAATGCTCAAAAATATAGTCTGAAACTACAATTGAAAGCACCGAATCACCCAGGAACTCAAGTCTTTCGTTGCTGTTTCTCTGTTTTTTGCTTTCATTGGCAAAGGATGAGTGTGAAAGAGCCTCGTATAAGAGCCTCTCATCCTTAAATTTGTAATTTATCTTTTCCTGAAATGTTTTTAAGAGTTCTTTTTCGTTCAAACGTTATCACTCCTTATCATTGCTGCGCATACGCAATGTACACGCAGCCTTATATGCAGTAATTATTTTTCTGCGCTTTCTGACTTCATCTGGGAAAGTGCCTGCGTGATAGTGTCTATTACCTTTGTTTCGGTAAACTGCTTTGCCTGTCTGATAGCATTGTAAAATGCCTTTGCATCGGAACTTCCGTGTGCTTTTATTACAGGCTTTGCAGTGCCCAGCAGCGGCGCTCCGCCGTACTCGGAGTAATCGACCTTCTTTTTGAAATCCTTGATATTCTTCATGACCATAGCTGCTGCGAGCTTGGTTTTGATGTTCTTTTTAAATATGCCTTTCAGCTCGTTTGAGAAAAACTTGCCCATACCCTCGTAGAGCTTGAGCATAAGGTTTCCGGAGAAGCCGTCTGCAACACACACATCACAGTCGCCAAGCGGGAGCTGTCTTGCTTCGATATTGCCCACAAAGTTAACGGGAGCATTTTTGAGCAGCTTGTATGTTTCAAGTTCAAGCTCTCGTCCCTTTGACTCCTCTGCACCGATGTTGGCAAGAGCAACTCTTGGGCTTTTAACTTTGAGTATCTTATTCATATATGCGCTGCCCATTATTCCGAAATGAACAAGCATCTCGGGGCGGCAGTCGGCATTAGCACCGCTGTCAAGCAGCATTGTCGGTTTGCCTGCTGTTGGTAAGATCGTTGCAAGTGCAGGTCTTTTAACACCCTTTATTCTCTTTACAATAAATGTTGCGCCTACAACAAGTGCGCCTGTTGAGCCTGCGGATACAAAAGCATCGCCCTCACCGTCTGCAAGCATTTTCATTCCGACAGCCATTGAACAGTCTTTTTTGCCCTTGATTACCTCGGTCGGCTCTTCACAGATTTCAATAACTGTTGGAGCGTGTCTGATCTTGAGCTTGGAAATATCAAGCTGATTCTTCTTCGCACAAGCCTTGATCTTTTTTTCGTCACCTACAAGTGTTACATCTACACCAAAATCATTATGTGCTTTTATTGAGCCTTTTATAACCTCAAGCGGCGCATTGTCTCCGCCGAATGCATCAATAACAATGTTCATTTTTATACCTCCGTTTTAATGGATAAAAGCAGTTCATCAAGGTCAGCAAGACCGCGCTCTGCTATGGTTTTGTACTTTAGCTTTTTATCTCTGATTCTCTCGGGAAGCTCCGGAAGGATACCCATATTACATCCCATCGGCTGGAACTTTTCTACCGCTTCATCGGATATATACTTTGAAAGCGCTCCAAGCATCGTTGTTTCGGGAAGGCTTATCGCGCCAAGCCCTTTCAGCCGCCTTGCCATACAAAGCCCTGCAAATATACCGCTTGCGGCGGATTCTATGTATCCCTCAACGCCTGTTATCTGCCCCGCAAAATAGATATGCTCGTTGCTGCGCATATTGAACTGCTCTGTAAGCAGCTTCGGAGAGTTGATAAACGTATTTCGGTGCATAACACCATAGCGCATGAATTCGGCGTTTTCAAGACCGGGTATCATTGAGAAAACTCTTTTTTGTTCACCGAATTTCAGATTAGTCTGAAATCCCACAAGGTTATAAAGCGTTCCTGCCGTGTTTTCTGCGCGAAGCTGAACGACAGCATACGGTCTGCTGCCGGTGTGCGGGTCTGTCAAGCCAACCGGCTTCAGCGGACCGAAACGCATTGTATCTTCACCGCGCTTTGCAAGCACCTCAACGGGCATACAGCCCTCGTAGACTTTAAAGCCGTCCTTTGCAAAATGCTGCTTGTCAAACTCTTTGAGCTCTGCGCTTTCAGCATTTATCAGTTCATTATAAAAACGCAGATACTCATCTTTATTCATCGGGCAGTTGATGTAATCAGCCTCACCCTTGCCATATCTTGATGCAAAGAAGACCTTGTCCTTATCAAGACTTTCATATGTCACTATCGGTGCTGCGGCATCGTGAAAATACAGGTATTCACCGCAAAGTCTGCCGATATCCTCGGCAAGCGCATCGCTTGTAAGCGGACCTGTCGCGATTATAACATCACCATCGGGTATGCTGGTTACTTCCTCTTCAACTACGGTTATATTCGGCTGACTTTTGATCTTTTCGGTTATTAGATCAGAAAACTGCGTTCTGTCTACTGCAAGCGCACCGCCCGAACTGACTCTTGAAGCCTGTGCAGCAAGCATCGTTAGAGAACCAAGCTTTCGCATTTCCTCTTTGAGCATTCCTGCGGCAGAGTCCACCCTATCGGCTTTTAATGAATTAGAGCATACAAGTTCGGCAAACCCCTTGTATTTATGCGCAGGAGAAAACTTTTTCGGTTTCATTTCATAAAGCTCGACGCCTATGCCAGCCTTTGAGAGCTGCCAAGCGGCTTCAACACCAGCAAGTCCTGCGCCGATAACTTTTACTTTATCACTCATTGACCTTTGTATTCCTTTTCAATATGT
>CADAEJ010000030.1 GCA_902786965.1 uncultured Ruminococcus sp.
TTATTTGGGGACGCGTCCCCAAATGGCGAAAAAGCAATAAAAGGTTTCTGAGGGGGGTACGGGGGGAACTCTTCTCCAAAAGAGTTCCAGCCCGATTATACACCAAGCATACCCCGACAAATACTGATCTACCGCAGGGAATAAAAATATCACCGCCGAGGTTTTCCCAAAGCGGTGATTTTTTTGCTAAATAATATAGAACCACGAGTCCTCGCGGTCGAATTCAACACTTTCCATCGTCTTTGCCGAGCCGTAGTTGTACCGCAGCTCCTGACTTTTCACGCTGACCTTTGCACCCGCAGGCACAGAGCGTGTAATGAATGCGTTGCCGCCGATAACAACGTCCCTGCCTATGACCGTGTCGCCGCCGAGTATCGACGCGCCCGAGTAGATAGTAACATTGTCCTCAATAGTCGGGTGACGCTTCTTGCTGCGCAGCGACTGACCGCCCCTTGTCGAAAGCGCACCCAGTGTAACTCCCTGATATATCTTGACATTGTCGCCTATCTGCGTGGTCTCGCCTATAACAATGCCTGTGCCGTGGTCGATGAAAAAGTATTTCCCGATAGTCGCGCCGGGGTGTATATCAATACCCGTAAGACTGTGTGCGTACTCGGTCATCATTCTCGGTATTATCGGGACATTCAGCGCAAACAGCTCGTGCGCTATCCTGTACACAAGTATCGCAAACAGCCCGGGGTACGAGTAGATTATCTCATCCTTGCTGTAAGCCGCAGGGTCTCCGTCATAAGCCGCCTGAACGTCCGTGAGGATATATTCGCGTATAACACCCAGCCGCCCGATGAACTCCACAGCCTTTTCGTGCGCAGCCGAAGGTATATCCTCACCGCCTTCGCCCTCGCTGTTCATCACCACCGCTATCTGCTTGGTGAGATTGTATATCACGTCCTCGATAAGCACCGAAAGATTATTGTGAAGCGAGTATACCTTTATCGACCTGTTCTTGAAGTACCCGGGGAAAATAACTCTGCGCAGGTTGTCAAGTATGCCGATTATCACATCCTTGTCAGGGTGGTTGAATATCACATCGTCCTGTCCGCCGCTGCCCTCAAGCAGCCCGTCAACTATCTGTGATATCTTTTCTTCAATTGCCTTCATCTGTATCTCTCCTAACCTTATGTTTGTATTGTAAATGCCGCCTCGGCAGTAAAAAATCTTGTGTATACAGTTTATTATATATTCAAGCGGACATAATTTCAATGACTATTTTGTAAATTCCTATCCGCTTGGTAGGCTTTGCAGATTTTTCGCCTTGGGCATAACTCACAACGCAGAAGGGGGAACCGCATGATGCGTTGTGCATTCATACAAACCGCCGAAAGATCTGAAAAAACTTTGGGAATTTTCATCCCCTTATGTATCTGTTATATGCAAGCACAAAAACCAATGCTAAAAAATAAAAGGAGCTGCTGAAAATGAAAAAGAAGATCTTATCAATGACACTCGCACTTTGCCTGGTATTCGGTCCCGCCGCCGCATTGCCGCAGGGAAGTTTCGCACAAAGCACCGCCATCACCGCAGGGGCTGTGCTTACAGCAGGGGACTACAATTACAATGTCCTCTCCGACGGCACAGCCGAGCTTACGTGGTATAAGGGCATGAGCGGCGTTCAAGTGAACATACCTTCCTCCATCGCAGGAAAAAAAGTCACTGTGATAGGCGAGGATACATTTGCCAACAAAAAAGTTACGGGCGTAACTATCCCCGAGGGCGTTAAAACGATCAAGGGTGGTGCTTTCAGCAAAAGCACCATCAACACGGTCAGTATTCCAAGCACCGTGACCTCTATCGACTTGCCGTCTGCCTTTTACGGCTGTGATAACCTGCGCACCATATCCGTCAGCGCATCGAACAAAACCTATGCATCAGTTGACGGCGCACTGCTTAATAAGGCAAAGACCGAGCTGCTTTGCTGCCCGGGCGGAAAGACCGTATATACCGTACCAAACACCGTAAAAACGGTCAAGAGCAAAGCGTTTTACACCCTCAAAAATCTTCAGACCATCACCCTTTCCGACTCCGTTACCACCGTTGAAAAAGAGGCTGTCAGGTATTGTTATGCCCTCAGAACAATAAACGTCGGCGCAGGAGTAACCTCACTTTCGGGCGTTGAAAGCAACGGCTATGCACTTGCTATGGATTGCGCAAACCTCACCGATATAAATGTCGCAGCAGCCAATAAGACCTATTCATCCGTTGACGGAGTGCTGTACAACAAGGCAAAAACTATCCTGTACAGATGCCCCGCGCATAAGAGCAGCGTCACCATTCTGCCGAGCGCCGCAAAGATAGGCTATACCGCATTCAGTCGCAACAACGCACTGCGAAGCATCTATATCCCCAACAACATCAAAACCATCGACAGATATGCCTTCAGCGAGTGCAGCGCGCTTTCGACCGTTATCCTCACAGGCGGCATCACCGAGATACCCGAGTGCGCTTTCTACGGCTGCGGCAAGCTCAAAAGCATAAGCATACCGCGCGGTGTAAAGAAGATAGGTCCAAAGGCATTTATGGCCTGCCGTGAGCTCGCCGCTGTAAATATCCCTGATTCCGTGACCGACATCAGCTCGCTTGCGTTCAAGTACACATCGGTAAAGGATGTCTATATCCCCTCAAGCGTAACGGCTATGACTTCAAGTGATATCTTTGACGGCGGTATCACCGTCTATGGACAAAAGGGCACCGCCGCACAGACCTATGCACAAAAAAATAACTTTACCTTTAAGGAGATACCCACACCTCTTACACGCTTTGCAGGCGCCGGAAGATACGACACCGCAAAGACCATTTCAGTCGAAGGCGCGGCAGCCACATCAAAAACAGTCGTGCTTGCATACGGACTTGGCTATGCCGATGCCCTCGCAGGTGTGCCGCTTGCAAGCGCGCTGGGCGCACCGATACTTCTCACCGCAAAGGATACTCTCCCCGAGGAGACCTTGGGCGAAATAAAGCGCATCGGTGCAAATAAAGTCATCATTCTCGGCGGCGAGGGCGCAGTTTCCAAAAACGTTGAAAACGTGCTCAAAAACAATTCCATCACCGTTGAGCGCTGCGCAGGCACAACGCGCTTTGAAACAGCAGCGAAAATAGCGCACAAGCTCGATCCCGCCCCGAGCGAGATATTCTTTGTCTACGGCTTCAACTATGCCGATGCCCTTTCGGTAAGCACAGTTGCCGCAGTCAAAAAAGCGCCTGTCATATATCTTAAAACAAGCGGCGGACTTGACGCGCAGACCGCAGCCTACCTCAAATCTGTCAAGGGCAAGGTGAAGAATGCCTGCGTCATCGGCGGCGAGGGTGTTATCAGCAGCGATATGATGAACGAGGCAGCAAACGCACTCGGTCTTAAAGCAGGTACAACTGTCAAAAGGATAGTAGGCAAAAACAGATACGCGACCTGCGTTGAGGTCAACACAAGCTTTTCATCTGTCCTGACAGGCAAGGCTATGTGTATTGCCAAAGGGCTTGATTTCCCCGATGCCCTCGCAGGCGGAGTGTTCGCAGCAAAGAACAAAGCCCCCCTTCTGCTTGCAGATAAAGCTCTCACAACCGAGCAGAAAGCCTTCATCAAGCAAAAGAAAGCCACCAAGCTTTATATCTTCGGCGCAGCAGGCGCAGTCCCCAACAGCCTTGTTCAGAGCATCAGCAGCCTTTGAGCAGAGCCCTTCAATACCCGTGAGTTTTTTTCGCTCTCGGGTATTGTATTTTTGCCTGTAATATGTTACAATCTAACCAGGCTGTAAGCACATATCCTTTGTGCAAATAAACAAATCACAAAAAATGCAAAATAATTTGGGAATTTTCCGCCGCTCGCGGCTCTGTTATATGCAGAGGCAAAAACGCGCGCACTAAAAAGTCGGAAAAACCTTGAAAGGAAAATGAAAATGAACGAACTGCAGTGGCGCGAGCTGGTCGAGCAGACCCAAAAGGGCGATATGGATGCTTTTGAAAAGCTGTATACCCAGACCAACCGTTCGGTGTACTTCACCGCCCTGAAGCTGCTCGCCAACGAGGACAATGCCAAGGACGTTATGCAGGATACCTATATAACAGCTATCGAAAAGCTGGGCGAACTGCACGACGGCGCAAAATTTCCGCAGTGGGTGAATGCCATAGCGGTCAATAAGTGCAGGCGCTATTTCCGCAAGCCCGCCGAGGACTCTCTCGACGAGCAGACCGAGCAGGGCTTTGACCTCTCGGACGATGCAAGCTTTATCCCTGAGGAATATGTGACAAACGAGGTAAAGCGCAAGGTCGTAATGGATATCATCACACGCGTATTATCTGATGTACAAAGACAGACTGTCATCATGTATTACTACAACGAGATGTCCCTCGAGCAGATAGCGCAGGTAATGGATTGTCCCGTAAAAACAGTATCATCAAGGCTCGTGTCCTCCAGGGAGAAGATAAAGGAGGCGGTGCTTATCTACGAGAAAAAGCAGGGCGACAGGCTCCATTGTGTTGCAGTCGTGCCAATACTCACACTTATTCTCAAAGCCGAGGCGCAAAGCACCAGCGTTCCCAATATTGCGCTTGGTGTTTTCGCAAAAGCCCTTATGGATGCCGCGTCAAGTGCTTCTGCAAGTACAGTTTCAACAACAGCAGTTGCAGGAGGTAGTGTAAAAATGGGATTTTTCACAGGTAAAGTTATCGCTGCGGTGGCAGCAGGCGTAGTAGCAGTAGGCGGAGTGACCGCCGCAATCGTCCTTTCAAAGAACAGCTCGGATAAAGCAGGCACAAATTCAAGCTCCGTAGCCATTGCCGATCAAAGCTCGCTCGGTTCATCATCAGTGCTTGATATAAGCCTTTCGTCACAGACAGACAGCTCAAAGGCTGCAAATTCGAGCAAGGCAGACACATCATCAAGCAAAGCCGATACCTCATCGAGCAAGGCAGCATCGCCTGCCTCAAACGCTATCCAGTGGACTATCGAGGACTTGAGCGCGTTTATGGATACCAACGTAAAGGGTAAGACACTCGCCGAGGCAAAACAGGCTATCAGCGAAAAGTTCGGCACAGACAATGATAATTGGACAGCGCAAACAGGCACCGGTAAATATAGCGAATACATTCAGAAGCTTCCAACGCCAATAAAGGTGTACGATGCTGTTTTCACAGAGATATGGTTATCCGAGCCGGTGGGCACAGGAAAGATAGATGATAAATCAAAATATGTTGGCTTTGCCGGCTACTATAAAGAAAAAGGCTATGCTGAAGTCGCTGAGGAAAAGCTCGCTAAGAATATCAAGAAAGACGGCTTTGTACATGATAGTAATACCTTCATGCAAATGTGGCTCACAAAAAGCGGCGAGGTGTCTATCGGTGCAACAGCACATAAAACATATCAGGGCAGACTCGGATTGGTGTTCTGGCCAACACTTACCTGGGGTAAATAAGATAATTCCCACAACTAAAAGCGGCGCGTATGTGCCGCTTTTTGCGTTTTTGCATACATCAGCCGCCGCTTGACATATTGTTCCAACTGTGGTAAACTACTTGTAATAAGGGTTCATATGGGGGGAGATATTTATGAATGAACTGATAAGTATACTGGTTTTTTTCGGTACGCTGATGGGACCGTTCGTAGTTGTGGTATACCTTGTCAAAACCATAATTGATATTGTCAGGTATCGCAGGCGCGATGTCAGCGACCCAAACGAATGCAGTATGAGAAAGAAAGTGCTTGTTCATTCGGTAGTAGTATCGCTCGTGCTGCTCGCAGCAGTAGGCGCGTGCGTTGCTATCGTGGGCAATGAATTGTCGCATATGTGAGGTGCAGATAATGAATGATAAATTATTTTACAGACTTCTGACCGTAATAACCGTGCTTGGCATAGCGAGCGTCGCCGCACTCGTCATCATCACCTGGCTGCTGCAAAAGGACTGCTCGGTGATCTCCTACATAGCAAATAAGGGGTGAGCGCCGTGCAGAAAAAGAAAAACAGACGCATTTTACAGCTTGTCGCGCTTGCGCTTTGCTTTGTTATGTTCGATGTCGCCGTGTACGATCTGTTCACCAAGCGCTATATCGACCGCCGCAGCGACGAAATGAAAAGCAAGTCGGTCGAGGTGTCAAGCAACCTGCCGTTTGATGCTGATTCGCATATCTATAAGCTCGATGTCCAGCAAAAGCTTTCGGGCGACCTGCCCGTGCTTGACGGCGCAGCCGCGCTTTTCCCGATGTACTCTGCATTCGTAAACGCCGTCTATCCAAAGGACAGCGTTTCCTTTGACGGCAAGGATTTCACCAAGAGCAGCGCCCTGCAGTTCACCAATACCCGCGGCGCGTATAAAGCCGTTGTAGACGGCACAGCCGATATCGTCTTTTGCGCCAAGCCCTCGAAGGAGCAGCTTGAGTACGCCGAGCAAAAGGGCGTAAAGCTTGAAATGGTTCCGATAGGCTATGAGGCATTTGTCTTTATCGTCAATAAGCAAAACCCCGTAAATGACCTCACCACCGAGCAGGTCAAGGGGATATATTCGGGCAAGTATACCAAGTGGTCGCAGGTTGGCGGCGATGATTCGTATATCGACGCAGTGCAGCGCAATACGGGCAGCGGCAGCCAGAGCGCGATGCTGTCATTTATGGGCGACACCCCGATGCACCGCAGCCTTCTCGGCGCGCTTTTCGGCAGGTCTATCGCCTATTCGTTCAGATACTACGTTTCCAATATGTCCGTCAATTCCGATGTAAAAATACTCTCGCTCAACGGCGTCTATCCCGATGAAAAAACCATCGCCTCAAAAGAGTACCCCATCAGCAGCAATTTCTACGCCGTCTATGACAGCTCAAACAAAAACGGGAACGTTAAAGTGCTGATAGATTTTATCCTCTCCGAAAAAGGTCAGCAGATAGTCAAGCAAAGCGGCTACGTCCCTTTGAACCAATAGTATACAAAACGATCCGCCCGGGAGCATCACCTTCCGCGCGGATCTTTTGTTTATTTCTTTGTTACATTGTCGCCGTAAATGGTCGTCCAGTCATTCTTCATCGAGATAGCCGTCCAGCCGTTTTCCTCACAGCTTTTGCGCATCGCATCGGCTTTTTTCATGTTGCCGTTTTCGCGCTCAAGATCGTCGCAGCAAAGCATATACGCAGCCGACGGGTACGGGTTATCGTCAATAACGAAATTCGCCATGCTGTTGTCACCCGATGAATTTCCGAACGAAAGCACAGGCTGTAAACCGATCTCCTGCTGAATAACGCTGACCTTGTTCATCTTCAGGTTCTTGATAATGAAATCACCGCCCGTGATGACCTGATCCTCAAGCTTGTACTGATAGGTCAGGCCGTCCTCGCTTCCCTGGTGAGAAGCCACGATAGTCTCGTCAGAGCCGATTATCTGCCTCGGCGGAACGTCCAGCACCGAATCCTCGATAGCGCCTCTTACGATAAACCTGTCCGTGCCGCTAACAACGTAAACTGTGAAATCATTTGCTTTAAGGTAGTTTACCACCTGGATCATCGGCTTGTAGTAAGCCTCGCCGTTTTTCATGTTGTTGTAGCTCGGCGCCTGTTTTTCCCTGAACATCTTGACGTAGTCGTTGAACTCGCCAACAGTCATTCCCGCAAAAGCCGATGCAACACCCTTTCCGTGTGCCACCTCAAGTCCCTTTGCAGATTCGCCCGTGTCCATCATCGTCTTGATCTTTGCCGCAGTTTCTTTCTCCACCGCACTTGCCTTGTCCTTGTAGTCGGGATCCTCGGTTACGCGGTAGTAGAACAGCCTGTAATCAAAGTATACGGGATCAGTCTCGCAAAACAGCGTGCCGTCAAAATCAAACACCGCAATACGTCTGTCAACAGGTATAAAGTCCTTTGAGTCCTTGTCGGTTATCTTGCTGATGTACTCCGTAAGCTGCTTTTTGAGCGGAGCATCATCAGTCCACATCGAAAGAGCATCTTTGCTTTTTGAAGCAGACTGCGATGTGCTGCTGCTGCCGCTGTCATCGGAACTGCCGCTTGTCAGCTTTAAAATGTACAGGCACGATACCGCAAGCAGCGCCACAGCCAGAGCTATCGTGGTGCATTGCCAGATAAACGAGGGATTCTTTTTCTTTTCTGCCATATCACATTCTCCTTTTATAATACTATATAGTGATTTTAACACATCTGCCCTCAAAAATCAAGCACCCGCAGTTGTACAACATACACATCATCACCGCCACTGATTTTGATAATATGCCGAAAATTTATCCCGCGTGTTGACACCGTGTCAGAATAGTGCTATACTATCCATAGTGACACCGTGTCAGAATAAACCGAAAGGAGAGAGCGTCATGCCCAAAGGCTCGCCCGAGCTTACCGCATCGCGCAGGGAGGAGATAATCAATGCCTGCGAAAAGCTCTACCGCACAATGAGCTTTAAGGAGATAACCCTCAAAGAGATAGGCAGCGCAACATCGTTCACCCGAACCTCTATCTATAACTATTTTCAGACCAAGGAGGAGATCTTTCTCGCCCTTATGCAGCGCGAGTATGAGATCTGGGCAGCGGAGATCGGCAAGATCTGCACAAATAATGATAAAATGTCCCCCGAGGACTTTGCAGATGCCCTCGCACATTCGCTTGAAAACCACGAGCAGCTGCTCAAGCTTCTGGCTATGAACCACTACGATATGGAGGAGAACTCCCGTCCCGAGCGCCTCACCGACTTCAAGACCGCCTACGGCGCATCGCTTGACGCAGTCAGAGCCTGCCTGCAAAAGTTCTTCCCAAGCACCGACCGCGAGAGCTTCATCTTCGTCTTTTTCCCCTTCCTGTTCGGTGTCTATCCCTACTCCGTCGCAACGCAAAAGCAGCTCGATGCGATGCAGCAGGCAAAAATAAACTTCAAAATGCACAGTATCTATGAAATGATCCGCAGCTGTGTCCTTCAGCTGCTGGGCGAAAACCAATAAGTAAAGGAGTCCTCATTATGAGCAAAAAGATCACACAGACCGCAGGCAGAGAGCAGCTTGGCAGCTTCTCACCTATGTTTGCCCACCTCAACGATGACGTGCTTTTCGGCGAGGTCTGGAACGAGCAGGCAATAGATGTCAAAACCAAGTGCATCATCACCGTAGTTTCGCTCATGGCATCGGGCATAACCGATTCCTCGCTGACCTACCACCTGCAAAATGCAAAAGCACACGGCGTTACAAAGCAGGAGATAGCCGCGATCATCACCCACGCCGCAATGTATGTCGGCTGGCCGAAAGGCTGGGCAGTATTCCGCCTTGCAAAAGATGTCTGGAACGAGACCGAGCAGGCGACCACCGAAAAGGATACCTACGCAAATTCCATCTTCTTCCCGATAGGCGAGCCAAATCCCTACGGCGAATATTTTGTCGGTCAAAGCTACCTCGCACCCGTCTCCACCGAGCAGATACCCATCTACAATGTCACCTTCGAGCCTGCCTGCCGCAATAACTGGCATATCCACCACGCAAAAAGCGGCGGCGGTCAGATGCTTATCTGCGTAGGCGGCAGGGGATACTATCAGCAGTGGGGCGAGCAGGCGGTCGAGCTTACCGCAGGCAGCGTGATAAATATCCCCGCCAACGTAAAGCACTGGCACGGCGCAGCGCCTGACAGCTGGTTCTCCCACCTTGCGATAGAGATACAGGGCGAGGACGGCAGCACGCAGTGGTGCGAGCCCGTTTCAGACGGAGATTACAGCAAGCTTAAATAGGCGGCACAAATGAAAAGATCGATATTCACCCTGCTTGCGTCCGTATGAATGCTCTCACTCGCAGCCTGCGGCGATACAAGCAGCAATACCGCATCATCGGAAGCAGCTGCGTCATCACAGCAGCAGGCAGAGCAAAGCTCGGCAGAAAGCAAAGCCGTGCAGCCGCAGTCCGATTCAGATAGATCTTCCGAGCAGGATAAAACCGCACCCGACAGCACCTCGCAGCCCGATACGTCAGCCACCGATACTTCGGGAGATAAGGATACCATCGTTATCTACTTCTCCGCAACGGGAACGACCAAAGGCGTTGCACAGCGCATAGCAAGCGCCGCCAATGCCGATACCTACGAGATAGTCCCGCAGGAGAAATATACCGATGCAGACCTTGACTGGAACGATAAGTCCAGCCGTTCGACCGTCGAAATGAACGACCCCGATTCAAGACCAAAGATAGCAGGCGACCTGCCCGACATCAGCGCCTATAAGCGCGTGTTCATCGGCTACCCGATATGGTGGGGCGATGCGCCCAGGATAATGTCCACCTTTGTTGAGAGCGTAAAGCTTGACGGCAAGACCGTTATCCCGTTCTGTACATCAGGCGGCAGCCCTATCGGCAGAAGCGGCGAAAACCTTAAAAATGCGTCAGGCAGCGGCAATTGGCTTTCGGGCGAAAGACTTGATTCGGGCATCTCCGAGCAGGAAGCGAAAAACTGGGTAGATTCATTCAAATAACATCAGGGAGGAACTGTCATGCGCAGCAAAAAAATAAACATCGTCAAAAGAATAACAGATGCCGTGCTGACAGTCCTTTTGCTGTTCATAATGGCATTTCAGGTCACGGGCGACACCCTGCACGAGTGGCTGGGCATATCCATGACCGTCATCGTCATAGTCCACCATATCCTCAACTATAAGTGGTATAAATCGCTTTTCAAAGGAAGATATACACCCTACCGCATAGTCCTCACCCTTACCGATGTGCTGCTGCTTGCCTGCTTTGCGATAACCGCACTAAGCGGAATGTCCATGAGCGGTCACGCCGTCCCCTTTATGTACGGCACCATAAACATCATGACCGCACGCAAGCTGCACCTTGCAGTCTCCTATTGGGCATTCACCCTTATGGGCGTGCATATCGGGCTCCACCTGCGCACCATGACGGCAAAAATAAAGCCGCCCAAGCCCGCAGCCATCGCAGTCCTGTCGCTTTTCAGCGCAGCCGCCGCGTGGGGAGGATACCTCTTCTTCAAGGGCGAGATAACAAGCTATATGCTTTTCAAGTCCCACTTTGCCTTTCTCGATTACGAAAAAGCAAAATGGCTCGTGCTGACCGAAAACCTCGCAATGCTGCTTGCCTGGGCGTTTGTGGGATATATCCTCACAAGGCTTTTGCAAAAGCATACGAATAAAGCGGAGCTGCTCAGGCCTCTCGCGTGGCTCGCAGCCGTTGTCATCACCGTGACAGTCCTGCTGTTTGCCCTTAAAGATAAGGACAGCACCGATACGGGCAGCTCGTGGCAGAGCGCACCCGCACCGCAGACCTCGTCACACTCCGACGGCGAAGCCTCGCAGACGAACAGCACCTCGCCCGCACCGAGCAATTCACAGCACTCAAGCATCAGCGACGGATTTGTGCGCATAAGCGGCGGCAGCTTTAAAATGGGCAGCCCCGAAAGCGAGAACTGGCGCATCGCCGATGAAAAGCAGCACACCGTCACCGTCAGCGATTTTTACATCGACCCCTATGAAACGACCCAGTGGGAGTACGCCTACCGCCTTGGCAAGTCCGTCTGACAAATCATAAATAATGACCGCCCGGGGAGTTTACCTCCTCAGGCGGTCTTTTTGTTTATTCACCTTGTTCTTTTCTGCGCTTGATGTAAATGCAGCATCCCGCGATGCCGACCAGTGCGGTCATTATCAGCCATACCCAGCGGCGCGGGGCCTCGATACCGGCGGCGATCTCTGCCGACATATCGTTCACAAACAGGTAGTCCGTGTCGCTGTTGAGCTGCAGCTTGCTTGTAAAGCCGTATTCGCTGCCTCCCGTCAGGGTGTTCACATCGACATTTGCCGCGCTGCCCGTGTACGTTCCCGAGCTTACCGTGTATTTGCTTGATGTCTCGCGTATCGTGTACTGTGTGCCGTGCGGCAGGCTCTTGAATCTCACCTTTTTGCCGTGCGGCAGTGTCAGCGTTACCTTGCCGTTCTCAAGCGTGTAAGTTCTGTTTCTTTCGTAGCTGCTGTCGAACAGGTCAGTAAACTGCATCGTAAAGCCCGTTCCCGAGAGCGCTTTTCCGCTGCTGTCCCTGAACGTGATCTCAAACTCGAAGTCCGTGTTCTTGTTTCCGAAATTGCCCGTTACCAGCTTGCAGATCGAAAGTGAGTGTGTAATATCCTCCTGGTTTTTGAGTGTAAAGCTGCTGCCGTCACCGTCCGGTGCCGCAACAAAGAAATTGTCCATGCCCATCTTTGTGTACTGCGATTTTTCGTTGCAGTTGTGGAAACCTACAGGCACTACCTCTGTTACAAAGTATACATACGGGTACTTTGTCGTAACGTTGTCAAGCGTTATCTCACCGTACTTTTCAAGGTCATCGAACGTGTAGCTCCAGTTCTCTTTCGGTTTAAGGCTGTAGCTTGTGTAGCCCGGGTTTACGTCAACATAGATCGCACCCTCGCCCTCGCCGATCTTGAGCGCCCTGCCCAGATATATCTTCAAAAACGATGGGTAATCGCCCGGCGGCGCGATAAGCTCTCCGTCCGCGCCAATCGACCAGCTGACCTTTTCGCCGCTTGTGCTGAACCACTCTTTGTTGATAGTTACCCTTGTCAGTTCAGGTATCTGCGTGCGGTCGATCTTCTTGATGTTGGTGAATGCAACTGCATCATCAGTCTGCGTCAGAGCAGTCTCGCCAAGCTCTTTGCCGCTTGTCAGCGCAATGATGTTTCCGCCCGAAACGGCGTAGCTGGTCTCATAGCTCGTGCTTTCCGTCTGCTCAAATGATGTGTCCTCCGTGACCGTGTATACCGTCCCGACAGGAACACCGATAAACGTTACCGTCTGACCTGCCTTGATAGTCAGAGTCTTTTTCGTCTTTGAACTTTCGCTGTTTCCGACTATCCTGTCAGTCTGCACCGTATCGCCGATCTTGTACGAATACCTCTCGCCCTTGACCAGATTTTCAAACGTCACCGTGAAGGTGAAGTCCTCATCAGCCCACTTTGCCAGATCCTCGTCAGCTGCGTCCGTGACTTTGACGTATACGCCGTTCTTGGTCGTTTTCTTCCAAAGCTCGATATTCTTTGTCAGCGTCAGATCGACCGTGTCTATCCTGTTTTCGATCTCCGCCTTGCTCGTTGTGTCCGCAGTGATGCCGCCCGTTATACTGCCCGATGTGACCTTTGTGTAGCCTGTCGGCATCGGGTGCAGCGCGTCATCTGCCTCCTCGACCGTGTAAGTGCAGCCCTCGGGGATACCCATTATCACTACCTTTTCCGCGTCCGCGGCATTTGGCTTAACAGTAAAGTATCCCACACCGTTCTTGTCGAACGGTTCCATAGTATACGGCGTGCCATTGGGATTTTTCATAGTTACCTTGAATATGAACTTATCGCCGCTGAACTTTTCGCTGTCCGTACCGGTCAGCTTTTTGGAGAGCTCCAGCGCACCGAGTTTTTCGCTCGGGTCGGAGTTTGTTATCACAGGCTTATCTGCCCTGTCAGCCGATCTTATCGGTGATGCTTTATCAGCCGTTGTTTCAAACCCCTCTACCTTGTCCTCCCAGACATAGAAAGCCTCGTCTGCATCAAACACCTTCATTTCGCATTTCCATTGGGTAGGTGCCGTGCCGCCGACCTGCGTCCACTTTGCCTTTACCGTACCATTATACTTATATTGCTGTGATACAGTATAATACTTCCCGCCGTTTTCAACGATCTGGCTGACGGTCATGTAGACAGCCTCATCGACCTCATATGACTCTGCGCCGCTTGTGGGGACTTCGGTATTTGCAGTCACATATTCAAAAGCAAAGCTGGTCTTGCCCACATCATCAGCGGTCGCATCGGTGTTTTCGACTTGTGTGACGGAGCCATACTTTTCAAAATTCGTATAGTTTCCAAAAGTGATAGCTGTAGGAGAAGTTGTAGGCTGTGTTACGGTAATGATTTTGTTTCGATAAGCTTCGTCAAAGAATGTTGTATAATAGGAACTATTGGGGGCATTGAAGTATCTATTAGCTTTTCCATCGTTGGATAAACTTGTAGTACCACTCGTTTCTGCTGCTGTGGCTATATCAAAGTTACTAACTGCATAACCAGTAGAATATGGTTTGCCATAAAGATTGAGTTTAGTTCCTGATGTTGTATCAGTATGAGCAGGGTCAGTTGTTAAGTTCCACTTATTTGAAAAAATAGCACAACCGTTTGTATTTTCAGATCCGAGGTTTTGGAAAGTCCAATTTAGATTAGTGATGTTCGAGCCGCCGTCAAAGTTTGACAGGTCAATATATTCGAGGTTTTTACAATGTGCAAACCAAGACTGTGCGTTTTCCAGTTTTTCCCCCTTAAAGCCACGAAAATCAATTTGCTTTAAGGCGTTGCAGTTATCAAACATTCTAAAGACGTTTGTTAAACTGTCATCGGTAAACTTTGTCGGGTCAAGTTTAATTTCCTCAAGTTTGATACAATTCTTAAACATAGCTTGCATAGAAGAAACATTAGCTGTATTAAAACCTGTAAGATCCAATGTCGTTAACATATTACAGCCATAAAACATTCCGTCCATATTTGTAACCTTTGAGATGTCAATATTACTTGGAAATGTTATTGTTTTGATTTTTGTGTTTTTACTATCATATTTCCCATAAACGTCATTACCCTGAACTGATGCAAACATTGCTTTCATGGTTGTGACCTTGCTGAAATCAAAAGCACTAAGATCAATTTCAATCTCATTATTGTTAAGACCAGAAAAAAGGGACTCACAATCTCTCGGCAGATAGATAATATCCGCATCGCTGTACCAATGTACTTTTTTATCGTTGCTGTCCCACCATGCGTAGAACAAGCCTGTTTCATCTTTACTGTCCCCGGTGCGGTCAACCATAAGCTCCTTTCCGTCGGGAAGACTGCTATCCCTTACAAGCCCTGTGAAATTAGACTTATTATTTTGGATAAGAGTTTGAAAGCCTGTGCCTATCGTCACCTTAACGGTATTCATCTTCGGTTTCTCATTGCTCAGATGCAGTGACGGGAAGCTGCTGTCAACAGCACCTACCCATGACTTGATAATTGTTTTGCCGTCCTCATACACCTGATTGTTGTTAAGGCGCTGATAGAGTGCAGTATCGGCTGTAGCCGTCAAAAACTCGCCGTTTTCTATCTTGATGTATTCCCATTCGGGCTTGTCATCGGGCAGTTTTACCACAAGCTTTTTGCCGTCGGCGCTTTTATCCACATTGATAGTGTATGACTCATTGCTGCTTTCATAATGTGTCGGAGCTTTTGTTTCGGTCAGAGTATATGTACCCTGTGCAAGATACCTTAATATATATCTGCCTGACGTACCTCCGCTGACCTTCTGTGTCCACTTTCCGTCCGAAAACTCCCACAACGTGCCTTGGACCTTTTCCGTCAGATTTCTGATTGTGTCGTTAAGACTTTCATCCGCAGTAATGGTAAATTCCGCATCGTCAAGCGTATCCTTGGTTATAGCATCGACCTTCTGCAGCGTCATTTCCGCCGTCGGAACGTTGTTAATAACGTACTGCGTACCCTGGTCAGTCAGGTTTTCGCCGGTGATCTTGAACACCATCACCTCATCACCGCTGCACGTTACCTTGTAGGTGTTGACATTCGGCGGCAGATAGCCGTTTGCAGGCTGAACCTCTGTAATGGTGTATTCGCCCTTTTCGATGTCGCCGAAGCTCACCCTGCCGTTTTCATCGCTCACCGCGGTGATGTTTTTGTATTCGTTGTTGTATATCGAAGTTCCGTTGAGTATGAACTGCGCACCGCTGATGCCTTCACCGCTCAGCAGGTCACCCTTTTTGAATTCAAGCTCGCCGTGGTAGCGCGGCTTGTTGTAGATCGTGAAATGTCCCGCACCGTCATCCACCACAACGCCGTCGACCGTCACGATAGTGACCTTTCCTCTCGGGTCGACATTTACCGTCCTCGGAGTCGGGTCAAGCTGATGATCGGGGTCGCTCACGCTCTCGATAAGCTGATATGTACCGCGCTGTAAATTCTTGAACTCCACAACGCCGTTTGTGTCCGAAACGAGAGTCTCGTCATAAGCCGTGCCGTAATCCGATATTCCCGACAGGCTGAACTGCACGCCTGCCGCAGGCTTTTTGTCCACCGAGCCCGCCTTGGTAAAGCGCAGCGTTCCTACGGTGCTGTATTCTACCTGCGTGTAGTCGTAGTGTGTGTAGAAGTATGTAACATCCGTCTGCTCATCGTCTTCCTTTTCCTCGGGGATAGTCGTGAACGAGCGGTAGATGTTGTTATAGGTCTTTGGCTACGGAATGAAAATGCCGTTTTCAACATCGGGCTGCTTTGTTACCGTAACCTCGTCAGGCGCCTTCATATTGACCTTAAATGACATACTGTCGCCCTTTGCAAGAACGAAATGCTTGCCCGTGTAAACAATGTATGCCGTTATCTTTGAACGGTCAAATCCCGAAAGATCGCGCCAGTTCGGAACAACGTGCCAGTCAGACGCCGCACCTGTCGTGTTGCCTTCGAGTATGTCATTGAGCAGGTCTTTTCTCTGCTTGCTGTCCGAGTAATTGTCTTTGTCCAGATCAACTATGCCGCTTCCCGTGTAAACGATAAGCTTCAGATCATTCACACTTGTGCTGCTGTGAGTTTTCGCGTATTCAGCTATCTTGTCCTCAACGCCCGAAAGATCGAACGATTCGATAGTGCCGTTCCAGTCACGGTCATATTTCAGACCGCTGTTGTAAGCAACGCCGTCCACCGTCCTGTAATTCTCCAGCGAGTCAAGTATCGCAATATCCCTCGCCTTTGTGGAGGAGTCGTTCTTCATACGGATATGGTAAGTGTAGTTCTCCCCGTTGTGAACAACAGCCGACCTCTTGCCGACAGGGTCGCTCATAGAGGATACCTTTTTATAAATACCCGAAGATGTCGGGAACAGCGCAAGTATATCCTCTGTCGATTCAGCATATATGAACCTCTTTGCGCCGTTGTTGTTCGGGTCAAGCCCCTTGATGTAGCGTGACATAGAAACCGCGTAGTTTCCGCCGTCATCAGGGTATCCCTTGCCGATGTCCTCGTTGCCCGTCTGGTACGCTACCGTGTTGAGCGCGAACGAGCCGTAGTCCTGAATGTCCTCGTGCGAGTGTACCGTCATATACGTCACCGTGTATGAAATATTGCACGGAGCATTTATTTTGATGACCATCAGCTTCTTGCCCGAGCCGTTGTAGTTGTCTATTCTCGGCAGCACCTCGAATGATGACGGCGCAAGCGGTGTGCTATTCACCGATGCATCATCGAAATTATCAACGAATACATTCACGCTGCCCTCGATAATATCGCTGTGCGCAGGCAGCAGGTCATAGAAAACGCCCGAGCGCTGCGGTACAGGAACGTTGTTGCTGATGCGTCCCCCTATCTCAACACCGTCCGCCGTTTCAGCGACCTTTGTCTGCCAAACAAGCTCGTACTCGCCTTCAAGCGTGTCGTTGCGGCTTGAGTATACCTTTCCGTCACGTCCCTTTACCGACTGCTTTTCGCCGAAAGCCTTCTTTGATATAGTCGATGTACGCACAATGTCAGCGATGTAGTCCGTACCCGTCTTATTCTCGTTCAGCAGCGTGCTGCTGTCGTGCTTGACAGTCCAGTTTGCCGTGTTGTCGATACATATCTTCTTTTCCGAGCCGTTTGAGTTGATTATCGGTTCAACGATAGCCTTCACCTTGTCAGATGGCTTTAGCGTAATGCTCGGCTTTGTGGTAAGGTCAAGGAAGAAATACCTGTTTGTTGTCTTTACCTGATAGCCCGTAACGTTCGCACTTTCACGGAAAACTACCTTGCTGCCGTCAAGCGAGCTTATCACCGATGGGTCTGTTATGTTTGCCTGACCCGTGCGTGTGTTGTAGCTTCCCACAGCCGAAGCCGTGTCGCCGCCGTTCACATAAGCGTAAAAGTAAAGCGTGTTGTCGCTGTCGTTCTCGGAGAGCCCCTCGTTCTCCTTTCCCGCGCTGAACTGCATATTGTCGCTGTCGTAAACAGCCGCCTTGACGTTGTACTTGTACTCAAACGAGTCTATCCTGTAATCGTTTCTGTCAAGCGCAGTTTTATTTGATGCGTCCCTCATGTCCGCGATGTTCAGCGTCTTGTCCTCAAAAACATAATCCAGCGCGTGCTGACCGTAGTAATTGTCGGCAATATCCTGCGCCGCTATCCTGCGCATATTGATAAGCGACAGCTCATCTGTCTGTGATATCTCGATAGGGTAGCTTTCAACCACGCTTTGCATAGCATCGCTATCGTATACCGTGACCGTGCAGGTCTTTGCATTGGTGTCAAAATGATATTTGCGCGAGCCTGCGGTGATGTCAGCCGTTCCGTCAGCGTTGAGCGTTCTCGGAGCGTCCATCTTTTTTATCTCGTCATTGAGCGTGAGTATCGTTCTTCCGTAAGCGTGCGCCGATACCTTTGTTTCGTATTTTATATCCTTTATCTCTCTGTCCGTCAGCAGCTTGGCAAGCTCATAGCTCGTCACATCGTTCTTTGAGCCGACTCTTTGCATTGCGTTGTTGAAAAGTCCCCACTTGTCAGCGGAGTATTTCTCATCAACAGGTCGCCATTCGGGTTCCTTTATCTCCAGCTTGAACCTTGCAGATGCAGCCTCGTCAGTCATCTTATCCTGCTTGTCGCACGGAGTAAGATACATCTGTGCATCGTTTTCAGCGACGTATACCGCACTGTTGAAATCTATCGCCTCATACAGAGCGTCAATGCCTTCCGAGATAACGCCGCCCTGCGCGTTCTTCACCGAGTTGTAAAGATACCTTGTCAGAACATAGTCCACTCTCTTGCCCGATGCCGTAAGCCCCGTCTGCTCGTATACAGGCGCATAGAAGCCGTCCTTGTTCACAGGCGTGATGATCTGACCGTTCATCTTCACCGCGACCGTCTCGCCGTGTATCGTGTGCGCATTTTCCTGCGCGTCCGTACCGGTAAGATTTCCCGCCTTGTCTGTCAAATCAAGGTCGTATTTCTGCGTAACGCCCGTAATATCCGATGTAACAGTCCATATAGTGTATCTGTAATTTTCGTCAAGACCGCTTATGCCGAATTGTTTCTGTGCGTCCTTTGCAGTAAGCAGAGTCGCATTTGCGGACTTTGATGTGCTTTTTATCGTTGCGTTCGTGTCGATGTAAACAGGCACCTCGCGGGTCTGTGATGTTATCGTCTGGGGATTATTTACGCCCTTTTCCTTGTCCCACGACCTTACCTCGACATAAGCCTTGCACGGCGTTGACGCACCCATATCCTGGTATTCCCAGGTGTTCTTGTTAGTCTTGTACGCGATAGGGAACTCGTAAACAACGCCCGCCGAAACAGGCTTGATGTTGTAGATGATATACTCATCATCAGCCTCGTCATCTGTTCCCTTGTCATCGAGCCTGTAAACGAACTGATGATCGGTCGAATAGATCCTTGTTTTTCCGCCGTGACCGTCATCGACCTCACGGTAGGTCATTTGTTCGATGTTCGGTACAGGCATCTCCGCCTCATCGGGATAAACTCCGCTGTCATCGGCTTTTACCGTGTCATCGCCCTTGTATTTGAGTATATGCGCAGGCACACGTATGTTTATAAATCCCTCGCCGACTGCCTTTTTGATGTCATCGTTGTCAGTTTCGTCATTGTCCATACCCGTGCCCGAAACGGAGAACTTGATGTTGTATACAAACTTGTGTCCCTCGTTTGAGCTGTCTGCCTTCCACACGTAAACATTGTCAAACGAAGCCGTACCGCTGTCAGCCACATCATCGGGCTTGTATGTATCATAGCGAACTGCGCCCTGCCTGATATTTATGTCAAAAACATTGATAGTGTGCGCAGCCTGTGCAGCCTTTGCCCCTATCGGCGCGAGCGGCAGCAAATTGGCAGTAAGCATAGCGAATGCCGATAACCCGCTTAATATGCGCTTTTTGAGCTTTCCGGACATACGCTGCCACCTCCTTGATAGAATGATCGTTTTTTATTCGGATATATCCTCCTGCTCATCATCGTCACTTCTGCGGCTTATCACAAATGACACCGCCGCAATGATGACCAGCATCAGCATAGATATCTTTAGTATCTTCGCATACAGACTGTTCCCCGCGGTGTTTCCCGTTGACGGGTTCACCTGCGTCTGTGAAGTCACAGGGTTCGGAGTTGTCTGTTTGCTCTGCTCGTTGTTTTGTTCATTGCTGAAAGCCACTCTGTCGGGCTTGTTCGTCCTGCCTTGCTGTGCCACGCTGAGCGAGTAAGCAAGCCTGCCGCCCTCACCGTTCTGAACAAAAACCGTTGCGATATAAACGCTCTTGTCGTAGTTGATGCGCGGGTCATTTCCCGCCTTTTCAAATATCCTGTACCTGTAAGTACCGGGTTCGGTAATATCTATCGTAAATCCGCCCTTGCCGCTTTGCTCTATCTTCAAAGAGCTCTCGCTCGGCATCGGCGAACCTGGATTTTCCTGTTCAATATGTATTTCGTATGTGTGAGCCGCACCGTCCGTCACATTCAGACACGAAACAGGTATAACGGCTTTTATCGTATCATAAGCGCCCGCTTTTGCCTGGGGCATCATCACAGCCGCAAGGGAGAGCAGGCATAAAAACGCCGTCATTATTCTGCAAAGCTTTTTCATACACCGCACTCCTTTCGCTGTAATTTTAATCTTCAATGCTGCAAAATACCACGATCCTGCTTGCCGAGCTTGCATCAGCGCAGGTAGAAAGACCGATGATCCTTTTGTTTTCCTGCTTTGTGTAAACCGCTGCATTATCCTTGATATACTGCGCTATCCTGTCCTTGTTGATATCAAAGACAGTCTTGTCGCGGGAGTTTACCCGCATCGCTGCGAAAATACGCAGCTTGTATTGTATCTCGGCATTCCTGCCGACCAGAAGCGTACCCGTGGTATGCTTTTTCAGATAAGACTCATTGAGAAAATCGTCAAGTGAGCCGAACATTTTCCCATAATCCATATGATGACCGTAGATCAGACTGTACTCATCAGAGAAGTCGCTGCTGCATCTGCTGTCAAGGAATATACTGCCCGTCAGCGAGTAATTCCCGAACGGGTCGGTGTTCAGAAAAGCCGAATTGTCCTTGCCCTGCATAACAGGGTAGTCGATGTTGGTCCCGTCAATAGTCAGCCACGCCACCATCTCATCGGTGATAGGCGAGCTTTCGTCAGCACTCTGCCCGTGAACAGGCTTGTATTTCAGCAGATCCTTATCAAGTGCATGGCTGAAAATGTAGTAGTTGTCGTACACCTGCCACGCACCGATAAGCATAACGATGCCGAAAACGATGATCACGAGCCGGTAGAATATCTCATTCAGCGCTTTTCAGAGCGGTCAATCCTCATCCTCGTCCTTTTTCTTTTTAGCGTAAACTGCGCCCGCGATACCTGCCGCGCCGAGAAGAACGATACCAGCCGAGCCCGCAACAGTCGTTATAACACCTGTCGGGATAGTTCCCGCTCTCTCGTTCACAAAGTCAGCGCCTGCATCGCTCTTGAGCAGCGTATCCGTCACCGAGAAGCTCTCGCCGTCCTTAACGCCCGCGATAGCTGTGCCCTCGCCGGTCTTGTCACCTGTCTTTGTGTCGCCTGTGGAGTCCATAGTTACCGATGGATCATAGTCCTCCTGCTGCTCTGTGATAACATATCCCAGTCCCTGCGGGATACCCTGTATCTGAATGTTCTGACCGCTTTGCAGATAGAAGTCATAGCCTGCCTTGAGCTGTGCATATGTAACAGACTCGGTGTTGTTCGCAGCCTTCATATCAGCAGCCGTGTATACCGTAGCCGAATTCTTTGCAGGCTCCTTGTCCCATTCGCCTGTCAGGGTGAATTTATCGTTGTCATCCACGTTCAGAGAGTCAGCATTTGTCAGCTGAACAGTAAACTTGAAGTACTTGTCCTTTGAACCCTGATTTCCCCTTACCTCTTTTGAGAACTCAAGATTGTTCGATCCAAAGGAGTTTGAAAATCCCGTAGACTTCTTTGAATTGTCAGGCGTACCTGCCTTCGGGGCAGCATTGCCCGTATGTATGAAATATCCGTCTATCTCAAGGCTGTCCTGTGTCACACTTCCAACAGTTTTCGATACGCTCTTGACGAATACATCGAGGTAGCGCACCTGATCTGCGTCGTTTGTGATGCCTGCATGGTCAGTGTCAGCCTCTGTGATCTTGTAGCGGTAAACTCCCGGCTCGGGGAATGAAACACCGCTCAAATCCAGCGTTATCTCTTTTTCAGCGAACTTTTCATCGCTCGTGTCAGCTGTTGTAAAGTTTATGGATTTCGTACCCTTTTCCGTTTCAGCCTTTGCGCTGTCCGCACTTTTAAAAGCAGCCTCAGCCTCACTGTCGCCTGTGCCCGAAACAGTAACGTCCGTACCTGCCTTGAACTTGATGCCTGCAGGTCCCTTCATAACAGCAAGCGTCTGACCGGTAGCCTCCAGCACCTCGCTGTCCTCGATGGGCGCAGCGCTGAAGTTGAAGTCAACATTTGGAACAGTAGCTTCCTTTTTGAGCACCAGATACTTTTCAAAAGTCACCTCACCGCCGTGGATAGGCGTGTAGGTGTTTGCCGCACTTGCACTCATCGGCATTGCGCAGAGCATCATCATAGCCGACAGGCTGATAGATGAAACTGCCGCCGCGATCCTTTTCATTTTCATAAGTCGCTCCTGTAATCGTTCAGAACGAATACGCAGTCCTTGGGGACCTTGTACGGATATTCTATCGCCGATCCCTCGTTCGGAGTAGGGTATACCACATTTTCGCTCAGCCCGTAGCCGTTGACCGTCACATAGTCATTTGAGATGCTGACCTCATCGCCGCCGAAAGCGACCACTCTGCCAAAGCGTGTCTCTCCGCCGTGACTGTAAACTATCATCGTGCCCTGTTCAAGCTTTGCAAGCCTGTAAATAAGGCAGAACTCGCCGTCGCGTATCGTCGGGTAAGCGCTGTTGCTGTGGCAAATGTATATCCCCGCAAAAAACGTGAATGTCACCCACAAAACGACCGCCGTGACACCGACCTTTATCGCGAACGATATCGCGTAGGACTTTGCCGTGCGTTTTTTCTTTTTCTTTTTTGCAGGGGGACTTTCTTTTTCGGCGCCTTTTTCGGTCACTTGTCCGTCACCGTCTGCCGATCCGTCCTGCTGTTGATCCTGTACATCTGCCTCGGATAGCTCCGAAACCGCGTCAGATACGCTGTTTTCAGTATCGTCAGTCATAAAGCACCCCCCCTTGCATCATAGATTTGCATAATATATAGTATTATTCTCTAATATTGTAACACATTTTTACACTTATGTCAATTAAAAATTCACAATTTGCAAGTAAGTTTATGTAAAATAAGGTCAAAAAAAACAGCACCTGCCCTCGTTTTCAGAGTGCAGATGCCGTGCTATTGTTTTTCGTTCTTATATTCCGCGCAAATACGGACTATTCTATCACAAGCTCGACATACTCGCCGTCATCGCGGTTATAAACGTGCTTGCCGATGATACTGCGCACATTGCGTATATCCTCGATATCATCGCTTGAAAACTCAACATAGGAGTTTTTGCTGTCATTTGCGTTCTCCGTCGGGTAATCATCACCCGCCACGCAGAAGAACTCTTCAAGTATGTCCTCCAGAGGGTACTGCGAAACTTTGCTGTCTGTCGGCTCGTTCTCGTCAAATTCAGGCTCGGGCTCAAATACTACCGATGTTACAAACACTATCTGTTCGCCGTCATACATATTTTCATAATAGGTTATCTCTCCGTCGTCCTCGTCCGTCTCCTTGTAGTATGTTTTGCCGTTCAGTACCGTGTATTCAAGGTCGTCAATATCCTCGTCCTCGACCTTTTTCCAGTCTTTCAGCGCCATTACCGCGTCAAGCTCCTCGCCCTCGTCAAGGCCGCGCAGAGCCAGATCGTCGTCATCGTTTACCCAGAAAGTCTTGTATATGCCCTCCTCGATCTTTTCGTATTCACTGCCTGCGTACTTTGGCGCATCATAGTTTCTGATGTTTTTCATATCGTTTCCTCCTCTTTTCCTGCCGATACCGTTCCCAGCTCGGTGTATATCATTCCGCGTTTTCCTCTTTCAGACAGCATCAGCGAGAATCCTTCCACCGTCATTTTCACATCAGGTATCTTCACCTGCGGTATCACCTGCTTGTCAGGATCGCGTATCAGCGTGATGTGCGGTGAGAATTTCTTTCTGTCAAACGGTATGTTTGCCATCGCAAGCTGCCTTCGTACCTGCGCCGCGAGCCCTTTAAGTCCGCCGCCTGCGCGTATGCCTGCCCACCATAAGCCGCCGAAGCTGCCCATACCGTCAAGCCCCAGCCCGAACGGCTCGAACCTTACGCCCTCCAGCGCATCGAGCACCGCCTGCGCATCACCGTATTCGCCTATAAAAGCAAGCGTAATATGCAGATTTTCCCTCGCCGTGTACCTGCCGTGAACACCGCTGCCCTTTAGCTGCCCCTGAATATCCTCCAGCGCAGCCTTGACCTCACCGCTGAGATCCACCGCGACAAATAACCGCACATCTATCCCTCCTGCCTTTTGCTTACAAAAGTATACCATAGCAAAAGCCTTTTTGTCAATCAAAAACTTTTCTTTGAATTATCACATTCACCTAAAGTACATTTAAGGTTGGGGCTGTACAATGTGTACATAACGAAAACCACAACCACTTGAAATACAACGGAGGTAATCACTATGTTAAAAAAGAAATGTGCCATCATACTTTCACTTATGCTCGCAATGACCACAGCCCTTGCATCCTGCTCTGAATCCTCATCGGCAAGATCGACCGCGCAGACCTCATCATCAGCCGTACAAAGCGGCTCCGAATCCACCGATTCGTCAACCGATGCGTCCGCAGTCATCACCGATACCGCAGATAAGTCCGAGCTTTTCACCGACCGTGACCTTGAGCAGACCGCCGATACCTCAAAGGCGACCACCATCGACCTTGCCGATTCAAAAACTATCGACATCACGCAGGAGGGCATATATATCCTCAAAGGTACAGCCAAAAACTGTACCGTAAAGGTCAACGCCGACAGCAATGCCAAGGTGCAGCTCGTGCTTGACGGCGCAAACATCACCAATGATGATTTCCCTGCAATATACGTCCTTTCAGCCGATAAGTGCTTTGTCACCACCACTGACAGCGAAAATACACTTTCCGTCACGGGCGAGTTCAAAGCAGACGGCGATACCAATACCGATGCAGTCATCTTCTCCAAGGACGACCTCGTTTTCAACGGCACAGGCAAGCTGAAGATAGAGTCCGCACAAGGCAACGGCATCTCCGGCAAGGACGATGTCAAAGTCACGGGCGGCACATATGACATCACCTCAGCCCTTGACGGTATCGAGGCAAACGACAGCATCGTGATAGGCGCAGGCACTTTCACCGTAACTTCAGATAAAGATGCCCTCCACGCCGAAAATGACGACGACAATACAATCGGAAATATCCGCATCACAGGCGGCAGCTTCAAAATAACCGCCAAGAGCGACGCTTTGCAGGGCAATACCTCCGTGACTGTCGATGACGGTACCTTTGACATCACAGCAGCAGAGGGCATCGAGTCCACATATGTAAAGATAAACGGCGGCAAAATAACCATCGCAGCGACCGATGACGGCATCAACGCAGGCAATAAGAACAAGAGCAGCACCACCCCGACTATCGAGATAAACGGCGGCGAGCTGAAAATAACCATGGGACGCGGCGACACCGATGCCATAGACGCAAACGGCGATATCATCATCAACGGCGGAACTATCGACATCACATCGTCAGGCTCTACCTTTGACTATGACGGCAAAGCCACCTATAACGGCGGAACTATCATCATCAACGGCACGCAGACAGACTCTATCCCCCAGTCAATGATGGGCGGCGGCAGAGGCAATATGAACGGCGAGATGATGGGCGGCAGAGGCAATATGAACGGTGAAATGATGGGCGGCGAAAACGGCGAAATGATGAACGGCAGACAGGGCAGAATGCAAAAAGAGTTCTGATGCCGATACCAAGCACCATAATTGAAAATCCCCATTATGTACACAGCGTGCACCACGCTTGTCCGTCGCATATCGGTTTGAGCAGACAGCGGCTTTCGTGCCGCTCCGGGCTTTCACTTTGTGATAGCGTTACAAGAGTAGAGCTGTGTTGTGCAAACCTCGGTAAATCCGCATTTGTTGCGGTATACCTGTCAAGTAACTGTGGATATTCTCTTGGGAGCGTTTTCTCTCAAACTCTTTTTCTGAACTCTACTACTTTTTCGGGATAAGGTGTCGCAGACACCTTGTGCCGAAAAAGCAATAAA
>CADAEJ010000031.1 GCA_902786965.1 uncultured Ruminococcus sp.
AAAGAATTTTCTTCGCACTCTCTTATAAACTCTCACTACTTTTTCGTTATTTGGGGACGTGTCCCCAAATGGCGAAAAAGCAATAAAAGGTTTCTGAGGTACGGGGTTAACTGACCTGCGGTCAGTTGCGAGAGTATCCAACGGATATTCTCGTCGGGGGGAACAGAGTAACCGTTACCACGGTTACTCTCAAAAAATGCTTTGCATTTTTTTCTTCATCCAAAAGAGTTCCAGCCCGATTATCCACCGAAAATACCCCGACAAATACTGATTTATCTGATAGCTGCGAAGCCTTTTTCGATATCCTCGATGATATCGTCGACATTTTCAAGGCCTACGGAGAATCTGACAAGTCCGCCGTCGATACCGGCAGCGGCGAGCTGTTCATCGGTCAGCTGGCGGTGTGTAGCGGAGGCGGGGTGAAGCACGCAGGTACGGATATCCGCAACGTGTACCTCATTTGAAGCAAGCTCGAGGGCGTCCATAAACTTGACAGCTGCATCTCTGCCGCCCTTAATGGACAGCGAGATAACGCCGCTTGTGCCCTTTGGCATATACTTTTTGCCGAGCTCGTAATACTTGTTGCTCTCAAGACCCGGGTAGTTGACGCTTTCGCACATACCCGACTGCTCGAAATACTTTGCGACTTTCAGCGCGTTCTCGCAGTATCTGTCCATTCTGACAGCGAGAGTTTCAAGTCCGAGGTTGAGCAGGAAAGAGGAGTGAGCCGCAGGATAACAGCCAAAGTCGCGCATCAGCTGCATTCTTGCCTTGACGATGTACGGTGCGAAAGGATAAGCCTTTGTATAGATAGTGCCGTGGTAGCTCTCGTCAGGCTCGGTGAACTCGGGGAACTTGCCGCTTGTCCAGTCGAACTTGCCCGAATCTACGATAACTCCGCCGCCCTGTACTGCGTGACCGTCCATATACTTTGTGGTGGAGTGGATAACGATATCTGCGCCCCACTCGATCGGACGGCACAGGTAAGGCGTTGCGAATGTGTTGTCGATGATGAAAGGTACGCCGTGTGCGTGAGCGACCTTTGCGAACTTTTCGATGTCAAGCACGGTGAGTGCAGGGTTTGCGAGAGTTTCGCCGAAAACAGCCTTTGTGTTATCCTTGAAAGCCTTGTTCAGCTCCTCCTCGCTTGCGTCGGCATCAACGAAAATGCACTCGATACCGAGCTTTTTGAGGGTGAAAGCAAACAGGTTGATAGTTCCGCCGTAGATGGTAGCGGCAGAAATAAAGCTGTCACCTGCTTTGAGGATATTGAGCAGGCTCAGCAGGGAAGCTGCCTGACCGCTTGAGGTACACATTGCAGCGACACCGCCCTCAAGTGCGGCGATCTTCTTTTCAACGCAGTCGGTGGTAGGGTTCTCAAAACGCGAATAGATAAGGCTCTTGGTAGGATCGTCGAAAACGTCGGCTACGTCGCTTGTCTTATCATACACATAGGTCGTTGACTGAACGATAGGCATAACTCTCGGTTCGCTGTTCTTTGGCTTGTAGCCCTCGTGCAGACATTGTGTTTCGATCTTCATTTTACATCAGTTCCTTTCGATTTATGATATATATTTTTTGTTGTTTTTCTTTTTATCAGCAGTGATATGCCCAGTGCGAAAACCGCACCGCCCAGAGCGATAAATCCGCCCCAGAGCAGATTCCAGTACCAGGCTGTTGTATCAAACATTGCCACGATCAGCTTGTGCCAGAATTTCAGTCCGACCGCTATCGCAAACAGGTCAAACAGCAAGTATCCGCCGCCGCATAGGTATATCCACCGCCAGAGGTAGTTGTTTTCTTTGTTCTTGAAAAAGACAATAATACCGAGCACACAAAGTGATGTGAGAATTATCATCAGAGCAAAGTAAACAAAGCCTTTGTTTTCCATTGTGTCAAGCCAGAAGTCTGCATAGCTTTTTCTGTCGATCAGTCCCCATATCCTGTGTAGGTGAAACACTCCGAAAAATAGGAAAAACCAAGGCTCAAACGCATAGATCCTTTTCATTTATTTTCCCTGCTTTTCTCAATACATTTCCGACTGTTTATCTGCCCTTGCAACCTTTACAGTATATATGCCAAACAGCAGCATTCCAGCACCTGCAATAAGTATGGGATAAATATACCAGCGGCTTTTGTCCGCCTCATACACATCAGTCGGGTCGTTCGGGTTTATACGCAGCCTTGTTGTCTGCCCCACATTATAGTGGTTGTTCCTGTCAAAGTACCCTGCGGTGGTATAGATCTGCCCGTCGTACTGGTATTCAAAGACAGGGCGGTAATTGGTACGGTTGCGTATTTGCTGTTCTTCAAGGCGAATGACTTTGGCGGTCACCTCTTCGCTGCACCTGTTTTTCTGTGAGATATCTGCTGCGAGCGCCCATACGCTGAAACCTATCAGCAAAAGTCCGACGATAATGCGGATCACCGCCGTGGACATATCCATTCTTATTTTTTTCATTTGTTTTCTCCCCCTGTGTTTTGTCTGTGTCTTTTGTCTTTTTATCTTTATCTATATATGTATATTTGCTTGCTATCCTGCGAGGGACAAGCGAGCCGCCGCCATGATTTTGTCTGTTTGCCGGCGATGTCCGACCCCGAAGCAGCAGGAACGTTCAGCCTTTTGCTTACTATCCTGCGAGGGACAAGCGAGCCGCCACCGTGATTTTGTCTGTTTGCCGGCGATGTTCGACCCCGAAGCAGCACGAACGTTCAGCCTTTTGCTTACTATCCTGCGAGGGACAAGCGAGCCGCCGCGGCGGCGCTTTCCATTATGATGCGTGCCTGCTCGGTGAGGGGCAGAACGCTGCGGAAGGCGTTCATTGCCTTTTGTGCTGCCATTGCGACAGCTGCGTACATCGTGCCCTGCGGACATTCAGAGATGATCTGCTCGGCAGGCTTCCACATCAGACTGACATAACCCCTTATGTCCTCGCCTGTTTCGCAGCCGCGCACTCTGCCGAAGTCCTCGCTGCCGCAGCTTTTGATGCTGTGTTCAAAGATCTCTTTCACATCGGGTGCTGCTGCATCTGCCCTGACAAGCACCGCGCTGACGTATGTCCAGACCGAGTGGTCGTCCCCCGCAAGCTTGTTATCGACAAGCTCTGAGAACAGAAATCTCTCGCCCGACTTTGACGGGATAATATCAAACACGCTTTCGGGTGCAAGCCCCTTGCCGCGAACGTACTCGTTTATAACGTCCTGCTGACAGGCGTAACCTGCGAGGCTGCCCAGAGCACACAGAAACGACTGTGGATGCAGGCTGTCGTCAGGATTTTTCAAGCCGAGCATAAGGCGCGCGAACAGCTCGTCTGCGCATTTTTTATATACGGTAGGGTTCATTACACGTTTATCTCCGCAACGTCATCGGAAACGCCGTTTGCTTCGATAACAGGCTTTACGCAGTTCTCGATGAACTCGTCCACCTGCTGCGGACATCTGCCGATGTAATTCTCGGGCTTCATTATCTCGTCAAGCTCCTCGCGGGTGACCTTGAAGATAGGGTCTGCGGCGATGAGGTCTGCAAGGTCATTATCAAGACCGTCCTTCTTGACGTGCTCGCCTGCCTTCATTGAAAGCTGACGGATATGCTCGTGAAGCTCCTGCCTGTTGCCGCCCTTTTCGCAGGCATCCATGATGATATTTTCGGTAGCCATAAAAGGCAGCTCTGCCATAACTCTGCGGCGGATCATCTTGTCATAGACAACAAGTCCGTTCTCGGGGTCGGTGACGTTGAGCATTATATTGAGTATCGCATCAACACCGAGGAAAGCCTCTGCAACGGCGATACGCTTGTTAGCAGAGTCGTCGAGCGTCCTCTCGAACCACTGTGTACCTGCGGTGAAAGCAGGGTTGAGAACGTCACACATCACATATCTTGCGAGCGAGCATATCCTCTCGTCACGCATAGGATTTCTCTTGTATGCCATTGCAGAAGAGCCTATCTGTGTTTTCTCAAACGGCTCCTCTATCTCCTTGAAGGATTGCAGAAGTCTGATATCGTTGCCGAATTTCATAGCGCTTTGTGCGATGCCCGAAAGCACGGAGCATATCGCATAATCGACCTTTCTTGAATAGGTCTGTCCCGATACGGGAACTACGGCATCAAAGCCCATTTCTTCGGCGATGAGCCTTTCAAGCTCCTTGACCTTGTCGGTGTCGCCGTGGAAAAGCTCCATAAACGATGCCTGTGTACCTGTTGTGCCCTTTGAGCCGAGCAGCTTGAGCCTTGAAAGCTGGAAGTCAAGGTCCTCAAGATCCATCAGAAGCTCGTTGCACCACAGCGTCGCGCGCTTGCCGACTGTGGTGAGCTGTGCGGGCTGAAGATGTGTATACGCAAGGCAGGGGAGCGCTTTGTACTTGTCTGCGAACTTTGCCAGCTGGTCGATGACCTTGACAAGCTTTCTCTTAACGATTTTAAGAGCGTCGCGCATAATGATGACATCGGTGTTGTCGCCGACATAGCAGCTCGTTGCGCCAAGGTGGATAATGCCGTCAGCCTTGGGACAGCACGCGCCGTAGGTGTGGACGTGCGCCATAACATCGTGGCGGACTTTCTTTTCCTCGGCAGCTGCCATTTCGTAGTCAATGTTTTCGATGTTTGCCTCAAGCTCGTCCACCTGCTCCTGTGTGACGTTCAGACCAAGCTTCATCTCTGCTCTTGCAAGAGCGACCCAGAGTCTGCGCCAGGTGGTGAATTTCTTGTCTGCGGAGAATACGAACTGCATCTCCTTGCTTGCATAACGTGTGCAGAATGGGCTTTCATAGCTGTTTGTCATAATAACCTCTCCTTTAAAGTATTAAAAAACACAAATAATTATACCATATAATAAAGAGGATTGCAAGCACCAATTTGCACACACAGCAAAAAAGCAGCCCGCGGGGGAGCTGCCATCTGTATATAACTTTGTTACATATTCCTAAATTCATCATAAATTTCATTTGACGAATTTAACAGTTCAAAAGAAGAAAATTTTTTTGGCATCTCACCGAGCTTAACGTTTTTACTGCTTTCAAAATCCTTGAATCCAGCGCTGGTGTAACAGAACACTCCAACCGGACTGCCCTCTTTAGTTTCAGACCATTGAATAAACATATACTCTGGTCTCATTTCCGAACCTTCATCTGCTTCTTTCACTATTTTAAACCAACTGGAGTTGTAGTACACATATCCAAGATTGCTTTCATCTTTTCCGTTGTTTTTTGCGTATTCCTTAACACTCCAATATATGTTTTTCTCAATAGGATCATTTGAGTTTTCCAGCGACGAAACAGGAACTACTCCCTTGGAATCAGGATAAGTATTTACAATGTTTGTCTTTTTAAGTGCGGAACCAATGGCGTAAGTACACTGATATGCATCAACAATCTTCAGAGCTTCATCTATAGTCATTCCCCCAAGCTCACTTTTGATATATTCCTGTGCATTGATATGAGAATCAGTATCATTCAGTGCAAATTTCTTATCCGTCATTTCAACAATGTATTGATTGTTCAGCATATTGTTTTCAATCTTGTAATCATATACTTGAGGACCATAGTATTCTCTCACTTTTGAATCTGCCAACACAGTATATCCCCAATCTATCCGCTTACCATTTTCAGTAAGTATCATCTTACCCTGAGTTTTGGTTTCTTTATCTGAGTAATTATCTCTTATAACTCTCTCATATTTCCAAACGCCTACCAGTTTTTGAGCATAGCCGTTAGGGTCAGCGGTCGACTGTGTCTCTTTTTTCGTTGTGGTCGTAATCTCTGTTTTACTCTCGGCTGTGGTCGTAGTAGTCTCTGCCGACGAGCTGCCTGCAGTCTTTTCGGAATCTGCTGTGCTTGAACTGTCGCCGCAGGCGGTAAGGCACATAGTCAGCAATACGGCACAAAGGACTAATAACAGATACTTTTTCATAGGAACACTCTCCTTAAAAGATTTTTAGTACCAATAAGTACTACAATCGCAATTATACGTCAAAAATATGTTAAAGTCAATAGTACCGAATGGTACTAAAACAATTTCGTCATATTTTACAACTTTCGGGGTGGTTTTTATGTATTTCCCAAGGCTGCGTGACTTGCGTGAGGACGCTGATATGACGCAGGCGCAGGTCGCAAAGCTGCTTTTCACAAGTCAGACCGTTTATTCGCGCTACGAGCGCGGTGCGCTGACTATCCCTGTTGAGCATCTGCTTATCCTTGCCGACCTCTACGGCGTTTCCACCGATTATATCCTTGGCAGGACGAACACAAAAAAGTCAAAATAACGGCATCTCGTTAATGTACACGAAATGCCGTTTGTTTTTTTGCAGCAAAAAAGCAGCCCGCGGGGGAGCTGCTTTGATGTGCGCAAATCATATAAGCGGTACATATTTGCCGAATTCTATCTCCAGCGCCTTTTCAGCGGTGGTTGGCGCGGTCGGGCACTGTCCTATCACTGCGCCGCTTTCCTTTGCTGACCACTGTACAAAATTGTTGAGGTGCTCCGGATCATTGCCTTCTCTGTCGTATGGGTGGAATCTGACACAGACATATCCGCCTGCATCGGCTGATTCAAGCTCTTGTTTGATAGCTTTTCCAAACGCATTGTCCTCGGGGATATCGCTTACAGGTCCTTTGTAGCTAAAGGGCTGCGGCTGTTCCTCTCCGTAGATGGCGGCATCATATGTTATCTTTTCAGCCGCTTCATAAGCGTATTTTGCATAGTCGTTGGCATCTTGAAGCGCGGACTGCGTGCGGTACTGACCAAAGAGGAACCACCACAGCATTACACAGCCTGCGATAGCAAAAATCACCAGCAAGAAAATGAAAAGCAGGTGATTTGATTTCTTCTTTGCAGGCAGCGCGGCGGTATCGCTCTGCATGGTGGGCTGCGGCGCTGTAAAGTCCTGCATTGCGCT
Organism: uncultured Ruminococcus sp.; assembly: GCA_902786965.1. Classification (GTDB taxonomy): domain Bacteria; phylum Bacillota; class Clostridia; order Oscillospirales; family Ruminococcaceae; genus Hominimerdicola. Next base: position 6,891 of record CADAEJ010000031.1, read on the forward strand.
CTGCGGTGCTGCGACCGGCTGGTATGCAGTTTGCACAGGAACGCCGGCAGCTTTTGTGCCGCATTTGTTACAGAAAAGCGCAGTATCCTCGATCTGCGAGCCGCAGTTTCCACAGTATTTCATAAATCTTACACCCCATTTTATCTATTTTGCATTATATATTACCATATTCACATTTTACAAAGATATTTGGTAAAAGTCAATATGCAAAATAGACAAATCTTGCCTGCCGTGCTTTGTAATCAAACTTTAATTGACATAGACGCTTAAAAGTATTATAATATTTTTCAAGGAATAAATTGTCTTTAAAACCAAAGGGGGAGATATTATGGCAAAGATCAAGGTTGTTACTATCGGCAGACGTTTCTGCACGGGCGGAAGCGAGATAGGAAAAATGGTCGCTGAAAAGCTGGGTGTCAAGTGCTACGACAGGGAGCTTGTGGAAAAGGCGGCAGAGATGGTAGGCGTATCAATGGCGGAGGTCGCAAAGAACGAGGAGAGCATGATGAACTGGCTCAAAACGCCGATAACGCTGTTCGGTCAGCCCGAGCTTACGCTGGCAGAGAAGATCTTCGCGGCGGAGAGCGAGCTTATCCTTGACATATGCTCAAAGGAGTCGTGCGTTATTGTCGGCAGATGTGCAGACCATATCCTCAAAAACAAGGTAAAGACATTGAGCGTGTTCATCACCGCATCAATGGAAAAGCGTATACAGACCGCGACAGAGCGTCAGGGGATAGACTACGACCGCGTTGAGGATCGTCTTAAAAAGTACGATCAGAAGCGTGAGAGATACTACAACTCCAACACCAACAAAAAGTGGGGAAGCATCGACAGCTACGATATGTGCCTTGACAGCGGAAAGCTTGGCTATGAGATGTGCAGGGATATAATTGTAAAGACTGTGGAGATGTCTGTATAAATGGGAAAGGCAAAAAAGGACAAGGATATAAAGACCAACGCTATGCGCTTTCTGGACTCAAAGAAGATAGCGTACAGCGTAAACACCTACGAATGCGAGGACTTTGTTGACGGTGTGCATATCGCGCAGATGCTCGGTCAGGACGAGGATATGTCCTACAAGACGCTGGTGACAAAGGGCAAAGGCGGCGGCTATTTTGTTTTCGTTCTGCCTGTGGCAAGGGAGCTTGATATGAAAAAGGCGGCGAAGGCTGTGGGCGAAAAGTCGGTGGAGATGCTGCACGTCAAGGACATCAATGCTGTGACGGGCTACATACGCGGAGGCTGTTCACCGCTGGGTATGAAAAAGCAGTTCCCGACGGTCGTTGACGAAAGCGCGCGCGGCTTTGAAACTATCATCATCAGCGGCGGTCGCCTCGGTTCGCAGATAATGCTCTCGCCTGATGACCTTGTGAGCGCCTGCGGCGGCAGTTTTGGCGACATCGTATTTGACGGGTAAGCGATCAAGTGTGAAAAGTTGATGAAATCATCTTATCGGGCTTGATTTTTTGCACAGTAAGTGGTACAATGCAAAGGTAATGATCCGGTGGAAAGGAAAGATAAAATGAAACTGAAAAAAATTCTCACCTGTATGGTGAGCACGATGTGTGCGGCGATAATGACGCTTTCGATGGTATCCTGCGGAAATGCGCACACCAAGAAAGAAACATCGTCAAGTGCATCTTCATCAAGCAGCAAGGCAGAGTCCTCGGAGTCTTCGGAGAACAAGGTAGATGACAGCAAGTCATTCGTTATAGCGCTCTACCCCGAGTACGCTCCAGAAACTTGCGCAAACTTTGAAAAGCTTGTCAAGGATGGCTTCTACGAAGGGCTTATCTTCCACAGAGTCTACGAGGGCTTTATGGCACAGGGCGGCGGAATGGACAAGGATCTGAAACAGAAACAAAGCCCAAACATCAAGGGCGAGTTCGCGGCAAACGGCTTTACGCAGAACACTCTTAGCCACACGCGCGGTGTTGTTTCAATGGCAAGGGCGACGGATATGAACTCCGCTTCGAGCCAGTTCTTTATCTGCTACAATGATAAGAACATTGCGGCGCTTGACGGGCGCTATGCAGGCTTTGGCAAGGTAACAAAGGGTATGGAGGTCGTTGATGATTTCCTCAAGGTCGAAAGGGCAATGGCAGGCGAACAAGTCCCGACTTATCCGGTTACTCCGATCGTTATCGTAAAGGCAGAGATGATCGAAGATGACAGCGAGGGTCACCATCAGGTGAAATTCTATATGGATTTCTGATAAAATGATAACGTAAACGGTTCCGCTTCGGTACGATATACCCGGGGCGGTTCTTTTTTTGCTGCAATTTCACGGTGAGGTGTAGTATAAACTACAAAATGGCGGGCATATGCAGCAAATACTACATACGCAAAATGTATTGTCTATTGAAAATGCGCACTTTTCGTGGTATCATACAGACAGAGAAAAAGGAAAACGACAAAACAAAGATCCGCAAACAAGGAGGGATATAGAATGCTTACTGCGATCATCGGAATTGCAGCAGCAGTTGCAGCGGGCATCATAGCTATCATTATATCATACAAGCTGCTGTGCAAGTCAGGCTGAACGAAAGCAAAGCACGTATACCGTGTGCGAAAGGAAGAATATGATGGATAACAAAGAATATTAAAGCGTCCGTGCAGGAGTGCGGGCGTTTTTTCGTTGTGTTTACGCTCTGAAAAGCGCGCAGCTGTAATGATCGCCGTTAAGGGACATGATACATCAGTCGGAATAAATATGCTGCCTGTAAGGCGCTTGGAAGGGTGAAACAAGGCAGGCACTATCCGTATTTTGAGCTTGAAAACGAGTGAAGGTTATGATATAATGAGGAAAAGATCGGAGGGATACAAATGGCTAAACATTACTACGACCCTATGCTGTGTACGTGCTCGCAGGAAAATCCGATGACAATGGGCATTACAGCGGTGCTTACCGAGGAGATAGACGCAGAACTGCTGAAAGAAGCTGCCCAGGAGCTCCGTGAGCGTTTTGCGTATTTTTATGTGAGAGCGAAGATCGAGGATAACGATATCGTTGTTGTACCCAATCCGCTGCCTATGACCGTGCGAAATACCTGGGCACCGATAGAGCTTGCGTCAAAAGAGGCTAACTATCACCTTGCAGCGATCAAATATGAGGGAAACCGGATCTGCCTTGAAATGAACCATACTTTGTCTGACGGTGCAGGTGTATCGCCTTTTTTTAAGAGCCTGCTATTTGTGTATCTTTCCAAGAAAACAGGTGTATCTTTTCCTGTTCAGGGCTTTCGTCTGCCCGGAAGCGAGGTACCCGGATCTGAAACGGGCGACCCTTTTGCAGCTGTTGATACCGACAGCGTACAAGGTCCGCTTTATGAGAAAAAACCAACTGCGGATTTTTACCGTCTGCCGTCACGAAACGGTGAAGCGGATCATATCTATTACCTTAAACTGCCCGAAAATGCCGTAATGAAGTATTGTAAGGAGAATGACGGAAGCCCGAACGTGCTTTTGGCTGTGCTCATTTCAAGGGCGATAAGACGTGTTGATCCCGAAAGTGAAAAAACTGTCACCGTGTCCGTGGCGATAGACCATAAAGCCATGCTTGGCAATTGCGAGAATTACAGAATGTTTGCCAATGCCTACGAGCTTGATTTCCCCAAAGAACGTCAGCTCGATGATATTATGAAGTCGTGCACCCTGACAAGAGGTCAGCTTATGCTCCAGGCACAGCCCGAAAATTCAGCGTGGTATATAAAAACGAGAAAAATGGGCTTTGAAAAAATGAAGGCGATGCCGCTGCAAATGAAACTGGATATGCTTCCAAAAGCTGCATCAGCGGTTCGCTGGACTGCATCAGTTTCCTATGTGAACAGCCGCAGCTTCGGTCCTCTTGACCCATATATCAAAGAGCTTTACTGCCTTGCGGAAGTGCGCTCGATAGATGTTATGTGCGAGATCGCCTGCATAAACAACAGCTTCTTTGTCGCATTTGCTCAATGCAATTCATCAAGGGAACTTTTTGAAGCATTGCTGTGCGAACTTGAACAAGCAGGTGTCCCGTTTGAGCTCATGAGAGATGAGCAGTATCATCTGAGCGGCCTCAGATACGAGGATCTTTAAAGTGAGATCACAATGCCGAAAATTTAAGACTATACAGATGCAGTCGGGATAAAGCCCGGCTGCTTTTGTTTATGATATCCTGACCGGGGAAGATGATGCTCGCCGGAACAACGGCGCTATGACTAATCTTTCGTGCATAACAACATACCGGAAAAGTGCGTTGGTATGGCGTATCTGATGACGCCCGTACGATCGTTTTAAGCCTTTTGCTTTTGTGCAAAGGGCTTTTTTATTGCCACGATGTGCGGGAAGCGCTGTTTTCACTCAGCTTTCACATATGTTTAAAGTTCATTTAAGTTAAGTGTTTTAATATTTAAAGTATATAATGCGGCATTTGCGGAAAGGAATGTGGAGCAGGTGAAAAAAATATCAGAAATTTCACGCAAAAAGCGGATGATCGCTGCGGTGTGTGCCGCTGTCATCATGGCAGGCGGTTCGGCAGGCATTTACGCTTTCAGTGCGGGTGAGGATAAAAAGCCCGAGAGCGATGACATCAAGCAGGAGTCGGCAAAAAAGGCTGACGACGGCATCATCAGTGCGGGCGGAACTATCGAGACGTCACAGCTTGGTGATGAGCTTGGTCTGGAAAACACGGCGGTCAAGCTGACGGTCGAAGAAGTGCTCGTGTCGGAGGGTGACAGCGCCGAGGTCGGAACAAAGCTTTACAAGCTGACAGATGACAGCGTGACAAAGGCAAAAAAGACGCTCGAAACAGAAAAGCAGAGCGCAAATGAGGCGCTGATAAAGCAGAAAGCGACGTATGAATCCGACAAGATAAAGGCGGAGACACTTTACAAGTCGGAGCTTTTGCAGGGCGGCAGCTCGGCGCAGGAATATGCAAACGCTGTGAGCGAGCTGGACAGCGCACTGAAAAAGGCGTCTGACTCATATCAGCAGGCGCTTTCAACGATAAGCAGCGTGCCGTCGCAGATATCGTCAAAGCAGTCGGAACTCGACAGCAAGCAGGCATCTGCGGACAGCTTGCAATCGCAGAAAGAAAGTCAGGATAAACAGCTTGAGCAGGCGGCTAAGGATTATCAGTCTGCGGTGCAGAGCTACAACAGCACGGTCACGCAGTACAACTCTGCTGCGAGCGTGGTCATCTATCTGGGCAATGCGCTCGGAAAGGACACGTCGGGCATAAAGCTTGCGCAGACTGTAAATGCCGATGTGCAGGGCGGCGGTCAAAGCGGAGGACAGAGCGGCGGAAACACTCCGACGCAGCCGGGCGGAACAAAGTCGGGCGGTGAGATGCCGTACTTTTCAAATATGTCAAAAGACGGCACAAGTTCTGTAACTATGAGTGTTGATTCACCGGGCGAAATGCCGAGCGGTCAGCAGGGTCAGAAACCGTCAGAACAGCAGCCGGGCGGCTCTGTGAAACCCGATGATACCGTTACAGCGAGCACCGATGTGCAGACGCTTTACGACAACGCTTACAAGCAGTACACGGTGCTGAACAAGTCGCTTTCGCAGGCGAACACAAAGCTGACGGCGGCAAAGACAAAATACGAATCGCAGAGCAAGACGTCATCGCAGACATCAGGCAAGCTCAGCGAAGCGCAGAGAGCTGTGAGCACACTCGAAAAAGAGATAAGCGAGCTGGAGTCGGAGCTTTCAAAGGCAAAGAGCGATCTCAACAAGCTGCGCAGCGAATACACCAAGCTGAGCAATTCTTACGATTCCGACAAGCTGGAGCTTAAAAATAAAATGGACACCGATAATGCGGCGAGCGAAAATGCCAAGTTCAACTATGACATTACGCTGAGCACGATCGAATCGGAACTTGAAGAAAAGCAGTCGGCTTACGATACTGCTGTCAAGAATCTGAGCATATTTGAAAAGGAGCTTGCAGGCGGATACATCTGCGCAAAGCAGGCAGGAACAGTTTCCTCGCTGAGCTATTCCAAAGGCAAGAACGCCGATGTCAGCAAACCGTTCGTTTACTACGTTGACAGCAGCGAGATGAAAACGACAGTGGAGCTTGACCAGTACGCAGTGACCGAGATAAGTATAGGTGACACGGTGGTCATCTATTCGTCAGAGACGGGCGTTTCAAACGGAAAGATAACGGCTGTCGCAGCAGGCGAATCAACGAGCCTTGTCGATGTCAAATTCAACGTCACCGTAACTGCTGACGAAAATGCGAACGTTTACAGCGGTCAGTCGGTCAATGTATATTTCAACTATACAGCGATGAGCGGTATGACCGATTTCAAGAGCGACAGCGGCAACAGCTCGGAAAGCTCTGAAAAGCAAAGGTCTGCACCGAGCGGTGAGCGACCTGATTTTTCGGGAGAGATGCCTGAGGGTTTTGACCCTTCAAACATGCCTGACTTTGACAGGAGAAAGGGAGAATAAAATGAAAAAAATACTTGCAGGCATAGCCGCACTTGTTGTTATCAGCGGCTGCGTGCTGGGATATATGTTCTTTATAAGGAATAATGATACAGACGATGTGCAGGTCACCAAAGAGGTGACTGTGGCACGGGGCGATGTGACCGCAGGCGTGAGCGAAAGCTCCTCGGTCAGTGTGGAGTCGCTTGAACAGAGCTATGACTTGCAGCTCAATGCGACAAGCGTATCAGCGTCGGTCGAAAGCACGGAGGCGTCTTCGGCAGGCGGCTCGGGCGCACCCGGTGGAATGAGCGATACGGGCTCGGTGATGCAGGGCAGCTCGAACAAGTCCTCAGGCAAGAGCAGCGGCTCGGTCGGCTCGACAAGCGTTTCGACAAAGTCTGAATCGTCATCTGTTGCGCTGGTGGTCGATGAGGTGTTCGTTACAGCAGGTCAGACGGTCAGCAAGGGCGACACGCTCATGACCATCACCAAGGACAGCATCGACAGCGCACGCACATTGCTGAAAAAGGCTGCCGAGGACGCAGAGCTTGCTTACAAGCAGGCGCAGATAGACGAGAGCAAGACAAAGCTCTCGGCAAAGTATGAATACGATACACGCATCTCAGACGGGCAGAACGCACAATCGGTTTACAACGCAAAGCTCAATGAGATAGCACAGAACATAAGCAGCCTCAGCAGCCAGATAAGCGAAGTCAACTCGCAGATATCTTCCTGCACAAATTCAAAGCAGCTTTCACAGCTCAGATCTCAGCTGGAGAGTCTGCAGTCACAGTACAACTCGGCAGTCAGCTCCCGTGCGGCAGATGAGCTTGCGGCAAAGCAGACATACGATGAGGCTTGCATGTACTACAAAAATGCAAAGGATCTTTACAACGTTGCGATAAGCGGCGTGGGAACTGCATCGACAGAGGCAAAGGAAAAAGTTGAGACGGCAAAGCAAGACCTTGCGGCATTTGAGGAGTATGTAAAGGACGGAAAGATACTTGCGCAGTACGGCGGAACAATCACCTCTGTGGGATATTCAAAGGGCGACACGCTCAGCACGGAAACTGCCATAGCAAGCTTTGCCGATGCACAGAGCATAACCGTCACCGTCAACGTTACAGAGGACGATATCGGCGTAGTAGAGCTCAATGACGAGGTCGATGTCAGCTTCCTTGCATTCCCCGATGAAACTTACAGCGGATATGTTTCCGAGATAGGTTCGTCAACATCAAATTCAAAATCAGCAACTGTCAGCTATCCCGTTACGGTGGTCATCACCAAAGTTCCGGATAAGATACTTTCCGGAATGACCGCAAACGTAACGTTCATTTCCAAAAAGGTCAAGGACGTGCTTTACGTTTCAAACAAGGCAGTCATCACCGAGGGCAGCGAAAGTTACGTGCTGAAAAAGACTGACAACGGCGAGGAAAAGGTCAGGGTCGATATCGGCTTTTCAAACGGCAGCATCGCCGAGATATCGGGAGTTGCCGAGGGCGACACGCTGCTGATAAAAGGTAAGGTGTCGTGATATGCGTTTTTCTGAGATACTCAATCTGGTGAGGATAAACCTTGTCCAGAACAAATTCAAGGTACTGCTGACATCTATCGGCATAATCGTCGGTGCGGCAACTATCGTGTGCGTTATCGCTATCGGTAAGGGCGGTCAGGCAGATGTTGCAGAGCAGTTCCGCAATCTGAATGCGGGTGCGCTCGACATCAGCTATGAGCAGTCACAGAGCAGCGGTATGCCGAACTTTTCCGGCGGCAGTATGCCGAACTTTTCAAGCTCGGGCACAAGCGGCAGACCGGATATGTCATCGGGCGAAAAGAGCAGCCGTTCAAGCAAAAGCAGCAGCGGTGGAAATCAAAGACCGTCATTCAGCGGCAATATGTCTGATATGAACGCTGTGTCCGGCGGAAACAACGACAGGAAGAACACCAAGAAGATTACGCTTTCGACAGAGGATATGGATAACATCACGACCTCGGTAGCCGGACTTTCCGAGGCGACAATAACATACACGACCAAGCAGAACATCTACGGCGGAAACATCGAGGAGAGCGAGAGCTATACGGTAGCAGGAACGCTTTCAGATTACGCAAGGCTGAGCAATCTGTCGATGCTGTTCGGTGATTATCTCACCGATGCCGACAACGAAAACAAGACAAAGGTCTGCGTGCTCGGTTACTCGGCTGCAAAGAAAATTTTCGGCAGCGCAGAGGACGCTTTCGACAATCTCATTTACATCGACGACAGACCGTACAAGGTCGGCGGCATTTTCGCAGAGCAGGGAACTGTCGAGGCAGGCATCAGTGCCGACGATGCTATCTTTATCCCGTATGCAACGGGCATCAAATATCTCACGGGCAGAGACATCAGCCCGACGATAACAGTCATTGCGCAGGACGTTGACAACATCGGCACGATAACCGAAGATGTAAAGAAAGTGCTCGCTGAAAGCTATCCCGATGCGGAGTTCACCATCTCCGATGCAGGCAGCAAAATGGAAGCTGCGAACAAGTCGAACAAAACGCTCACGCTCATGCTCATCGCAATGGCATCGATAGTGTTCATCATCGGCGGAATAGGCATTATGAACGTGCTGTTCGTTTCTGTAAAGGAACGCACACAGGAGATAGGCATACTCAAAGCGATCGGCGGTTCGAGAAAGGATATACTGCTTGAATTTATGATGGAAGCTTGCTGTATAAGCCTTATCGGCGGTATCGTAGGAGTGGGTCTGAGCTTTGCGGTCAGCCCGCTGATAACAAGGTTCAGCGTCAGAATGGAGATGTCTGTCGCAGGTGCACTGCTGGCAATGGGATTCTCCCTTGTCACAGGCACGGTGTTCGGTTTCTATCCTGCATGGAAAGCATCTAGACTCGTTCCTGTTGAGGCACTTGCGAGCGAATAAGAGCATGGAAAGGACGAGGTGTTTTATAAATGAAGAAGATTATTTCGGCTGTGCTGATAATTGCAATGGCGGCATCAATGGCTGCCTGCGGCGACAGCTCAAAGGCTGATGAAAGCGGCGATCTCATTTACGGTGAGGTGCAGTCGATCTCGGGAAATGATGTTGTTATCCACGTTGCAAAGTACAACGGGGACAAGGACGATTCCGACGATGCATCAGAAAGCGATGATACAGGCAGCAGCTCCGACCGCAAAAGGTCAAGAGGCGATTTCAAGCCCGGCAGCTTCGATGGCTCAATGCCCGAAGGTTTTGACCCGAAAAACTTTGACGGCTCGATGCCTGAGGGATTTGACCCCGAGCAGTTCAAGGGCAAGCGCCCGGGCGGCTCTGACAACTCCGACGATCCGGAAAATTCGGGAAGCTCAAAGTCCAAAAGACAAAGACCCGATATGAGCAGTCTGCCGGACGGATTCGATCCTAAGAACTTTGACGGCTCGATGCCCGAGGGAATGAGCAGACCCGACGGCGCAGGCAGAAAGTCAAAAAGCAGCAAGAGCAGCGGCAAGTTCACCGTTACCGATGAAGAACAGGAGATCAGGATACCCGTCGGCACGAACGTAACGACAAGCTCGGGCGTAAAGACCAGCTTTGACAAGATCGCAAAGGGCGATATCATCAAATGCTCTGTTGAAAAGGGCGATGACGGAAAGTACACCGTCAAGGAAGTATGGATAATGGATAAGTGAGGCTCGTTATGGAAGAACAGATCATATCAATGAAAAATGTCTGCAAAAGCTATAAGATAGGCACTGAAAAGCTCAACGTTCTTAAAGATGTTGATTTCACAGTCAACAAGGGCGAGTTCACTGCGATACTCGGTCCTTCGGGCTCGGGCAAATCAACGCTGATGAACATTATCGGCTGTATGGATACGCTCGACAGCGGGTCGTATTCGCTCAACAACATACCTATCCATATGACAAAGGAAAAAGAGCTTGTCAGGATACGAAACAAGGAGATAGGCTTCATCTTTCAGAACTATCACCTTATCCCGACATATAACGTTATGCAGAATATAATCATGCCGCTTCTGATGAGAGGTCAGGACAGAAAGTCCGCCGAGCGTGACTGCCGTGAGGTCGTCGAGATGCTTGGCCTGGCAGACAGACTCAGGCATAAGCCGTCTGAGCTTTCGGGCGGTCAGCGTCAGAGAGTTGCTATCGCAAGGGCACTGTGCTCAAAGCCGACTCTGCTGCTTGCAGATGAGCCGACAGGCGCACTCGACCAGCAAAGCGGTGCTGAGGTGCTCAGACTGTTCAAAAAGCTGCACGGGATGGGAAACACTATCGTTATGATAACGCACGATATGAACGTTGCAAAGTGGGCAGAGCGCACTGTCAACATCATCGACGGCGAGATATCAGAACAGACTGTGCACAAGAAAATAAGCTGACAGGACAACTTCACATAAAAAGAGTCCGACAGCGAGTCGGCAGAAACGATAGCCGACATCGTACTCAGGAGAGAAATGGCATAAGAAAAAATCAAGTCGCACGGCAAACTGACCCGCTCCAGTAAAAACGTACAATGACAAAAAAGGCCTCCTATGGTATAATAGAAACCATAGGAGGTTTTGTTATGGCAAGAAGTTACAGACACATACAGCAGTACGAAAAAGAAATACTTAAATTAAAGGAACAAGGGCTGACCCATAAAGAAATTGGAGAACAACTTGGTTTTACGCAAAAACAAGTGAAAGAGTTCATAGAACGTTATCACAGAAAAGAGCGTAAGCTCGCCGCAGGAATAGAGATCAAACCAAAAGGCAGACCACGAAAAGATGGGACAGAATTACCGCCATCGGTACAGCAATTGAGCAAAATAGCGCAATTGCAATATGAAATTGCTCGTAAAGACGCTAAGATCAAGGCTCTTGAAACACTTGTAATTAGCCGAGCCGTAACGGGGTCCTTTTAAGTTTGAGCGATTCAGTCATTACCGAGATATCTGATGCAGAGCATAGTGATGTCATCAGACTGCTCTGCGCCTGCGGTGAACTTTGCGATGTCAGCTGCGACGATAGAGCAGACAGGTTCGGTGATGCCGTTTTCACCCGATGGTTCGGGATAGTTCTCGCCGAATGACAGCAGTTGTTCGAGGCGTGCATCGCCGTAAAGCTCGTAGGCGGTATTCATTGCCTCGGTGACGCCGTCGGTGTACAGGTAAAGCACATCGCCTTTTTGCAATTGCAGGGAATGCTCTTTATAGGCTGTTAGTTCAAAACCTGCGAGGACAAAATCCGGGCGGATCATGACCTTTTCGGCTTTGCCGTCACGAATGAGCATAGGCGGATTATGTCCTGCGTTTGCGATGCGCACCTCGCCCGTTCTGATGTTGAGGCAGCCCATCCATGCGGTGACGAACATTCCGGCATCGTTTCCCTCGCAGAGCTTTTTATTGGCGGCATCGAACACCTCGGCAGGTGAAAGTCCGCTTTCGGCGAGGCTCTTGATAACGGTCTTGGCAGTCATCATGAACATTGCGCCGGGGATACTCTTGCCCGAGACATCGGCAATGAGAAATCCGAGGGTATCTGCGCCGAGCATATAGAAATCGTAAAAGTCGCCGCCGACCTGCTTGGCAGGTGACATTGCAGCAAACAGCTCAAACTGTTTATACTCGGGGAACGGCGGAAAGATGGTCGGCAGAGCCGAGCTTTGTATCGCCTTAGCAACGGCGAGGTCGGCATCTATGCGTGCCTCGGCATCGGCGATATAATCTTTCAGCTTATCGACGGTTGCGTTGATGTCGTCGGAAAGCTGGCCGAACTCAAACGTATCACGCACATCTATTTTCTCGTCGAGGTTGCCGTCTGTGATAGCGGCGAGCGAATCGTTGACCCTGACGAGATTTCTGACAATGAGCTTTCTGATGAGGATAAACAGTGTAACGAACAGTATCGCAAAGATAGCAAGCTCGACAAGTATTGATGCGAACATCATCGTTCTGGCGTCCGAGACAGCTTCGCTGACAGGGAAAACGCCGATGATATAGATGTTTCTGCCGGTCTCGTTGATGGTGACATAGCAGGACGTGCCATCGACTTTCATTTTATCGGTCTTATAGGAATACTCCTTGTCGGTGTTGATCTGTATGCCCATTTCCGAGAGCTTTTTGCCGTCGTGCTCATTATGGTAGCTGTTGATTATCTCGAGGTCATCGTCGCACACGAGAAGGTAGCCTTTTTCACCGATACGGCGGTTGGTGCAGGAATACTTAGCCTGCAGGGCGAAATCCTCAAAGAAGGTCTTCTTGGTCAAACCTATCATAAGAAATCCGCTGCCGTCATCAAAGGTATGTGCGCCGTAGAGGACGTGGTCGGTATCGCTGTGCTTGGAAAAATCGAGCTGTTTTGAATACTCTTTCCGGTCTGTGCCGAGCAGGCAGTCAAACTCGGCAAACTTTTCGATCTCGCTGATGTTTTTGCCCATTTGCGACTCGTCTGACGAAATAACGATCTTGCCGTCTTTATTGACGACGTTTATTTCAAGAGAATTCTCTGCGCAATACCCGACAAAGCCGTTATAGTCGATCTTTTTCTCGATATCGACAGAAGTCTTGATGGTATCCTTTACCCATTGCTCAGCAGTCACAGTAGCCACGACCTCGGACACCTCACTGATGTCGTTGGTGACGTCTTCAACGTTCTGCTCAATGAGATTGAGTGTCTGCTGCTCGGCACGCTTGCTCAGCGAGATATAAGTCAGCACGGCAGACACTGCGTACGCTGCGATGATTATTACAGACAGCTAGACAGTCATTATGACGGCTATCCTTCTTTTGCTGCGCTTGTTCATAGGCACGCTCCCCTTGCAGTCAGTCGCTGCGCCTGTCGTGCAGGCACAACGTTTTAATCAGTATATCACAAAAGCTGACGGATTTCAACACAATTTGCAGATTTTAAGTTTTTATGCGGCAAAGTGCCTGAAATAAGGGCTTGAAAAAGATGTGCGGTTATGTTATAATGCAGGCAAGCAAAGGGAACTTTTCTTTTTTTTAAGGAGTTGTCTTTTTGACAAATAAGAAAATGGAGATAGCAGCGTAAACGGGAGGTTTGCGAAACTATCTCACACAACAGATAGAGGAATATATGAGGATACCACCAAGACCGAGGGGTCGGAAAGGTACATTACCTTGCCGCAGGAAACCATGGAGCTGCTTCGTGAGTACCGCAAGTGGTATATCACGACAAGTACAGCGTATGGCTCACGCTGGCATAACACAGGCTTCCTGTTCTTTCAGGAACGGTCGGGATACGAGGGAATGCCTATGAATCCCGACTCGGTGAATATCTGGCTGAGGTCATTTTCCAAAAGGCATGAGCTGGGGCATATAAACCCTCACGCGTTCAGGCATACAATGGCGAGCCTGCTGCTGCACGGCAAACAGCTGTGCGGCTTTTTCGTTGTGGCATATATTTATTAGAATGTGTCATGTTTTATAAATCGTCAAGATAAAATAAAACCGCATATCTGCGCGATTTGCGCATTTACGCGGTTTGTATTTTGGCGGAGATGAGGAGAATCGAACTGCTGTCCGTCAGGAATTCAACAGTTTATAATTTGCGGCGTTTGATTTGTAAAGATTTTTGAACACTCTGAAATTGCGCTCGTACG
>CADAEJ010000032.1 GCA_902786965.1 uncultured Ruminococcus sp.
GCCGTCGTCGCCCTCGGTGAAGATCTTGCCGTCCTCCTCTTTCCATTTGCCGACGTGACCGATAACGAATTTGTCGTCATAAGGCTCGCCATCATCGCCAACTATAGCCTTTGGCATAAGCTGTTTGAACGTACCGTCCTGCTCAAACAGATAAACGCCCTGTGCCATTGTTTTCTGCATAGGGTGGATACTGTCATCGGCGGCGACCTGCTCGGCGGTCTTCCACGTCTGCTTGAAATTTTCGTCCATTACGTTGACTTCTGCGATCTTCCACATTCCGATAATGTCCATATCTGCAACTCCTTTTTATTATTACTGCGGGAACAGCGGCAGTTTTTCAAGGAACACGATATCATCGCGCTCTGCGGCTTCGCCCTCTGCAAGAACGGCTGACCTGCAAGCGATGATGCCGCCTGCCTCCTCGCACAGCTTTTCAAGTGCGGTGAGCGATTCGCCCGTGCTGATAACGTCATCGGCGATAAGCACCTTTTTGCCGCGCAGCTTTTCGGCGTCCTCTTTTGAGAGGTAGAGCGTCTGCACGCCGAGAGTTGTTATCGACTTCACGTTAACGCTGATGGGGTCTGACATATAGAGCTTTACGCTCTTTCTGCCGACAACGTAGGTCTTGCCGCTTTGCCTTGCAAGCTCGAACGCAAGGGGTATGCCCTTTGACTCGGCGGTGAGGATAACGTCAAAATCCCCGACCTTTTTGAGCAGCTCGCCTGCGCAGGCAACTGTCAGCTCGACATCGGAGAACATAACGAATGCCGCGATGCTGAGGCTCTCGTTGACGGGCAGGATAGGCAGATCCCTTTCAAGACCTGCGACCTTGAGGGTGTATGTTTTCATTATTTATCAGTCCTTTGTTATTTGATAGATTTATTTTATCATCAAAGCCGGTGTTTGTCAACCGCACATAAATAAAAAGTCTGCCTGCGCATAATACGCAAGCAGACATTATTTTACCCTTTTTTACGCTGAAACTTTTTGACTGTGGTGAACGCAAGCACGGGCAGAGTAACGAGATCAACGATCCCGATAGGCACTATCATAGTTTTCGGAAAATCAAAGCCGAACACGTTGTTGAGCGAAACTATCAGTGATCCCAGCCCGATTATTATAAGACAGATACCCCATATAATATCAATTTTATCTTTTTTCATTTTTTTCTCCCCAAAATCTTTTTTATTCGTATTTCAGACCAAAGCCCTTTTTTAGCCAGCAGTCGTTTGTGCCTATCTGCTTGACATCGCTGTACCACGGGCTTGGCAGGGTACCCGAGAATTTGGCATTTCCGCAAAGCACGTTGGCAACGCCCTGTCCCTCGGAACCGGGGAGGTAGCACATTACGATGCTGTCCCAGTTCTTTTTATCAGCCTCGTCGAGAATGACGTTTCTTCCTGCGACTATGCACGCAACGGTCGGCTTGCCCAGGTCCTTAGCTTCCTTGATAGCCTCCTTGTTGCCTTCAAGTCCGAGCTTGCCGCAAAGTGCGAGATCCTCGGTGTCGCCGTTCCACTCGGCATACGACTGCTCGCCCACGCAAAGCAGCACTACATCAGCCTCTGCTGCCTTGCTCTTATCTGTGATAACGGTGATGCCGTTCTGCTGTGCAAGCTGTTCAAAGCCCTTTTGTATCGTAGTTACGCCGTCGATCTCTCTTCTTGGACTTGCGTTCCATTCCATCGTCCAGCCGCCGCACTGTGCCTGCGCGTGATCGGCAGCAGGACCTGTGATGTAGACCTTTGTGCCTTTTTTCAGCGGCAGGGTCTTGTTATCGTTCTTTACAAGCACCATACTTTTTTCGACAAGCTGCTGTGCGACCTTGCGGTACTCCTCGCTGCCGACATCCTTCTGCTTTGTTTCAAGCTTTTCAAACATCGGGTCGCTGAAAACTCCAGCCTCCTGCTTTACGCGGATTATCCTCGTAACAGCGTCATCGACTCTCTGCTGTGAGATGCGTCCGTCACCGACAGCCTTGACGATAGTGGAAACTACCTCGTCTGCGGTATCGACCTCCATAAACATATCAATGCCCGCGTTGACGGAATTGATTATCTGTTCCTCGTAGGTCTTGGCGGAGGTGTTCTGCACAGAGTTCCAGTCGCTGACGATGAAGCCCTTGAAGCCAAGCTCGTTTTTGAGCTTGTCGATATACTTTTTGTTCTCGTGCATCTTCACGCCGTTGACAGAGGAGTGGCTTATCATTATCGTCTGCGCGCCTGCGTCTATCTGCGCCTTGTAGACCTTCATAAGCTCGTCTGCCTGTGCATCTGTGAGCGTAGCATCACCGCGGTCGATAAGCATTTTGATGTCGCCCTGCTCGCCTGTGCCGTATTTGACGTTTCCGTCTGCAAGGAAGTGCTTTGCGCAAACTATCAGTCCGCCGTCAAGCAAGCCCTTGGTGAATGAGGTGCTAAGCTCGGTTATTCTTCCAAGGTCGCTGCCGTAGCTTTCATAGGTACGTCCCCAGCGCGGATCGACTGACTGTGCAACGCAGGGTGAGTAGGTCCACAGCGTGTGGCACAGCTTTGATTCGTCAGCGGTTATCTGCCCGACCTTGTACATAAGCTCCTTGTCATTCGCCGCGCCCATATTGATGTTGTGCGGGAAGATGACGGAGTTGTAGCAGACGTAGATGCCGTGCACCTGATCCTGTCCGTAGATGATAGGTATGCCCGTTTGTGAGCCTATCGCGTTTTTCTGTATAGTGTCAATGGTAGTGCGCCAGTCAGCCGCGCTTTGCGCGCTTATCTTGGAAAGCACGCCGCCGTAGCAGTTTTTCTTGACGCTGTCCATTGAAAGACCGAGTATCTGCGGCAGAGCCATCTGGTTCGCCTTTTCTTGCAGCGACAGCTTTGCAACTATCTGCTCGGCAGTCATATTATCGTACTTGTGGTGATTGTCGGTCAGTTCGCTGCTGTCGGGCTTGCTGCTTTCGGTGACTGACGAGCTCTCCGAAACCGATGAGCTTTCGGTCTGTGACGAGCTTTCAGCCTTTGAGGAGTCAGCATTTGACGAACTGCTTGCGCAGGACGCCATTGACATGATCATAGCGGCACACACCGCGAGGATAAGCTTTCTGTTTTTCATAATAGTCCTCCTGTTTTTTGTGGGTTTTATTTCCCACTGAAAGTATACCATAAACACGCACTGCCGTCAATGCTTTTCTCAGGTTACATACCTGTCAGGCGTAAAAATCTACTTGTTGCGCAAAAGGCATTGAAAAAGCTGTGCAATTGTGCTATATTACATATTAAGGGGGGATAGCTATGCTTTACTTGCTTGAGGCTAATTACAGAGAGAGCGTTAAGAAATTTGATTTCACCGACAAGATGCCGTATGACGAAAACGGCTTTATATACGAATACCACGGTACAAAGCGAGAGGACTTCGAGGACGTTATATCAAGGATGATAGATGCGCAAAGCGGTATCGGTCAGCCGCAGGGGTATGTGCCCGAGACTTTCTATTTTCTCTGGGACAATGACGAGATAGTGGGAATGTTCCGCTTCCGCCATTACCTTAACCCGTCGCTTATTCAGGGCAGCGGGCATATCGGCTATTACATCGCACAGGAGTTTCGCGGCAAGGGCTACGGCACAAAGGGCTTGAAGCTGCTGCTGGAGGAAACGCGCGGCAGTCTGCGTGAGGATGAATATTATCTGCGCACAAACGAGGACAACATCGCATCGTGCAAGGTGATACTCAATAACGGCGGATATATTCACCACACAAGCGGCGGCAAGGTCTTCTGGCGCATAAGCAGACAGGAGAGTGGCAGCTGATGAAGGCAGAGAAGATACATCTGATAGAATATCAGTGTCCGAGCTGCGGTGCAGACCTGCACTACCGCGAGGATCAGTTTATGATAACCTGTAAGTACTGCGGGGCGAGGGTCGAAAGAGAGCTTGACCGCAGTGCGCAGGATAAGGTCTACGCGCAGCAGTGTCTTAATACGGTCAAGCAGTACCGCAGGGATATGGACAAGCTGCATATGCTTGAAAAGAACCGCGAGAGCGCGAAGGAAAGGGTAAAGCTGTGTTCGAGCAACGTGCTTGCCGAGCCGTCGTTTATTGAGAGAGTTCCGTATCTGCCGATAGTTATTGCGCTGCCGATCGCGGTCATCGCGGTTATCGCATCAAAGGGCGAGAGGTCGCTGCTGGCGCTTATGGGGCTTATACTTGCCGCAGCGGCGATAGTGTGCGCGGTAAGCGCTGCCCGTGGAAAGCAGAAAAGGCAGATAGCTGCGCAGGCAAGGGGCAGGATAGACGATGCGCAAAAGGAGCTTGTGCGTGCGGGCAACGAGCTTGAGGCTTTTGAAAGAAGTTTTGACAAAAAGCCGATACCAAAGCAGTACCGCAGCGACGAGCTTTTGCAGTATTTGCAGCACGTTTTTGAAACTGCGCAGGCTTGCTCGATGGGCGAGGGCTTCAAGCTGTGCGATGATTACATAGCGCACCGGCGGCTTGAGGATATGAAGCGTGAGCAGCTCGCGCGGGTGATGCTGCTTTCGCAGTCAATGAAAAGCGAGCGTGAGAGCAGCAAAGTATCATCTGACGGGGTACGGCTGATGAAGCGAGGAACGTTTGCCGAGATCATGATGGCAAAGAAAACAGCCGCATCGGAAAAGGACAGCGGCGGAGAGCTTATGATGGCGCTTGCAAAGGCGACTGCGAGATCTGACAGCCTGCCGCCTATAAAAAAGAGGTAAAATCGCATGGAGGGAGTCTACAAGGGGATAAAATGCCGCACGGGCGATCAGCGTATAGACGGGGTGTGGCATAAGGCGCTGATATACGAATGCCTGCCGCAGGGCGATGACGAGCAGGCTTTGACGCAGGCAGGCTTTGAGGATCTTGAAAACGGTCTGTGGGTAAAGCTCGTCACCGCGCAGGAGTGCCGCGAGCTTTCTATGGAGTTTGAAAAGAAGCGCGAGGAGGCAGAAAAAGCGCTGACAGAGAAGCGGCAGGTCATCAGCGAGGAGGAGATAAAGCTCGAACAGCAGCGGCATATCTACAACGAGCGTATGGCATCGCGCAGGGCAAAGCTGCGCACGATAAAGCTCGACTTTGCAGGCATATCTATATTTGCGGAGATAATAAGTCTTGTGCTTATCTACGCCTCGGTGATATACCGTTTTGATGCGGATATGAAGTATATTGCGCTGCCTTTGTGGGCAAGCCTGACATTTCTGCCGATAATAATCGTGGGCGCGGCTGTGGGTGCATACAAAAAACTGCCCGTAGCATATCTTTTACTTGCGGGCGTTCTTGCTATTGCGGCTATCGCGGTATGGGACAGCGCATCAATAGCTCTTTTGCTTATGGCAGCGGCATTTGTGGTGTTTTATTTCCTCACGCGCTGCATAACAGATTTTAAAGCCGAGCCTGAGTACCCGATCTATGCGGATAAGAGTACAAGCGAATTCCGCGAGATGATGGGGTGATGCAAGCGCGGCGCGGCAGATAGAATATAACAAAAGCCGTCCGAAATGGTATCGGGCGGCTTTTTGCTGCTATTTGATCGTGACTGCGAGCATTGTCATATCGTCAAAGCGGTCTGCTTCGCCGACAAACTGATCGACATTGTCCGTTATGGATCCGAGAAGCTCCAGCGGGTCGGTATGCTCTTTGCTGTTCATAGCTTCAAGCAGGCGGTCGGTGCCGTACATTTTGTTCTCACCGTCGGTAGCTTCGGGAACGCCGTCGGTATACAGGAACAGCATTTCTCCGCTGTCAAGCTGTATTTCGTACTCTGCGTACTTCATGCCCTCCATACCGCCAATGACAAATCCATGCTTGTCCTGCAAAAGCTCGTATTTGCCGCCTTGCTTTTTGATTATAGGGAACTCGTGTCCTGCGTTGGCGGCGGTTATTTTGCCTGTGGATATTTCCAGAACGCCGTACCAGACGGTCACGAACATATCCTCTTTATTGTTCATGCAGATGGAGTTGTTTGTCTGCTCAAGCACCTGCGCGGGCGAATAGCCCATCATTGCGTAGTTTTTGATGAGTATCCTTGACATCATCATAAACAGCGCGGCAGGCACGCCCTTGCCCGATACATCGGCGATGACCATGCCCAGATGATCTTTGTCGATGAGGTAGAAGTCGTAGAAATCTCCGCCGACCTCTTTTGCGGGGCGCATACTTGCGTAGATGTCAAACTCGGGTCTGTCGGGGAATGCGGGGTAGATGTTGGGGAGCATATCCGCCTGTATCTTGCGCGCAAGCTCAAGCTCGGTGCCGATACGCTCTTTTTCCTTGGTGATCTGCGTGATGTCCTTGATATACTGCACGATCTTTTTGGTGAGATCGTCAAACGACTGCGCGAGCACCTCTATCTCGTCATTGGTTTTGTAAATATCCTTCATCTCGAACAGCTTGCCTGTTTTGCCGCCGTCGATGATGTCGTTGGTCATAGTTTCGACAGGCTTTACGATCTTGCTTGCTACCCAAAGCGCTGAGGCAGAGCCCAGGATAAGAAGCAGGGCGATCATGATCATGGTGGTGGTTTTTGACCATGCGGAGCTTTCGTCAAAGGCATCCTGCGCATTCCGGTTTATCTCGTCATACTGGTCGATCATCTGCTGTGCAGGCACCTCGGTCGCTTGCTTATCGACCAATGTTACGACTGTCCAGCCGACTGTTTCCATAGGTGCGCCTGCGGCATAGTACGGCTTTTCGTTAACGGTGAGCTCTGTCAGGTCGGTGCGCTCTTTAAGAGATTTTGTGATGAAATCCGCAAGCTCGGTGTTCGCACTTTTGCGCAGGTCGCTGGCATTTGCAGCGGTCTCGACTTTGAAGGCGCTGCCGCCGTCAGAGGAGAAGATGACCTGACCTTCGTTATTTATCACGCACAGCAGTCCGGTACTGTTTGCTGCGTTTTTAACATAATCGTCCATCGCATCAAGGAAGATATCTGCGCCGACCACGCCGTAAAGCTCGCCGTCAACGATAACGGGGGCAGAGCAGGTGACGCAGAGCTTCCGGGTATAGGTATCATACTCTATGCCCGAAAAGCAAAGCTGTTTTTTCTCGGCTGCGGAGATATACCAAGGTCTTTCGCGCACGGGGAAATCTGAAAGCGTGCCGTTTTTGTCATATTTGTTTGCCGACTGTTCGTCGATGCAGATATGTGTGCCGTCGGCAAGCCCGATGAAGCAGTTGCTCAATTTGCCCGAGCTTTTATACATAGCTATCATCGACTCGCTCATATGCGCTGCGACGCCGAGATACTTCGAGTTTTTGTAGTCAACGCCTTTTTCGTGAAGCACCTGTGCTGTCGGCTGTCCGTTTTTGGAGGCATCGGGTAAGCTGAACGGGTGCGGCGTGATGGTATCCTTATGCGAGAAAAGCTGCTGCGCGAGCGTCTGCATAGTCATAACATCGCTTTTCAGGTCGGCAAACATATCGTCTGCGATATATGCCTGAAGGGCGGTGGTTTTTACAAGCGTGCCGTTGATGACCTGATGCATGGTATCCTGCGACACGGTTTCTATTGCCTGCTGCTGTTCATCGCGTGCTTCTTTGACCGTCTTTGAAAGCTTTTTGCTCTGATAAAAGCTGACGGCACTGAAAACGCCTATCATAGCGAGCATAAATATCAGCACAAGATTGAGTATCTTCTGCTGCAAGCCGCCGATGGTGAGACCTAACCATTTTCTCAAATGCTATCACCCCTTAAGACCTTTCTTGAGTGTAAGAATGTTGTGTCCGTCGCGGTATTCGTAAGTCACATCGTCCATGCTCTTTTTGACCATAAAGATGCCAAGACCGCCTATCTGGCGCTCTTGCGCACTCAAGGTGATATCGGGGTCTTCCTTTGCAAGAGGGTCATATGGAACGCCGTTATCTATAAAGGTGATATCGACTATCTTGTTCTGATTGTCAACATTTATCCTGACGGTCGCGGGACCTTCGCCTGTGCCGTAGGCGTAGTTTGCGATGTTGACAAATATCTCCTCAACGGCGACATCTATCTGCATCTGTATTTTCATTGGGCATTCTACACCTTCGAGATGCTCGTTGACAAAGTCGATAACGGTATCGAGATTTTCGGTTTTTGCAAGAATATCAAGTTTGTCCATTTTCTTCACTCCCTTTAAGAAAATAACTGTCTATCTCACGCATAGTGCGTTTAAGTATCGCGTCTGTATCTGCGCCGAGGATATCAAGCTCCTGTGCTTTGAAAAGAGTTGTTTCCTTTACGCCGTAGAAGGTCTGTGCAAGGGCTTTAATATATCCGTAGCCGTACTCTTGATTGAATATCTGCCCGCCTGCTGTGGTAATATAGACAAGCTTCTGCGCTTTGCAAAGGCTTATCGGAATACCCTGCTCGGAATAGCTGAAGGTCAGCCCCAGCACGTTGATATGCTCAAAATACTGTTTGAGCGCGGCGGGGAAGGACAGATCCCAGAAGGGTGCGGCTATCACGATGAGCTCTGCCTTAGCGAACTGCTTTGCGATGGAGAATATATCGTGCGAAAAGTCGCCGCTTGCGACAGCGTTATCGCGCATTTTCAAAAACTGTGCATCGACAGGCGGCAGATCGAGGCTGCCGATATCGACCTGCGAAATGTGCGCATTGCTATCAAGTTTACCGAGGAAATACTGTGCGAGTTTTGCTGTGCGCGAGTTCTCTCTCACGCAGGAATCAATGTACAAAACATTCATATAGTGCTTTCCTTTCGCGCGCTTTGCCGTTACAGCGAAAGCGTGAGGTTGTTGAGCCCGAGCGAGTTGACATAGTTTGCGTCCTTGACGAGTTTTATGACCATTCGTATGCCGATATGTGCGACAGGGTCATCGTCCTCGTGGAGCTCGAGATATTTTACGGGGTCAAAGCCTGCGCAGTTATCGCGCAGACGCAGGACGGGCGAGCCGTTTTTGAGCATTACTCTGACATCTATGCTGTGGTCTTTTTTGCCCTTGAATCCGTGTGCTACGATGTTGTTTGCCATTTCCTCGATGCTCAGTGCGATGATGCTTGAGGTCTTTTCGCTTACGCCGTGATTTTTGCAGAACTCGTCAGCCGCTTGTGATACCTGCACGACATCTTCGGGCTTGGTTATCGAGGCCTCGTATGCAACATAGTCCTGCGAGCCGAACTCGACGGAGAGCATTGCGAAGGTATCGGTGCTTACGGAGAATTTTCTGTTCTTTATGAAAACTATCAGCGATATGCCTGCAAGTGCTAAACACTCACCGCAGACAAAGCCGAGCCAAACGCCTGTGACACCTAAAAATCTGCTGAGTATAAAGGCTGAAAGCGCGGGGAAGGCGAAATTCTGAAAGACGGAGATGAACATTGTGAAGCGCACTCTCTCGATGCCCTGATAGTAGTTTTTGAAGCAGGTATTGAGCGCACAGGGGACGAGCGACAGCACAAAGAGGCGGAATCCGAGTATCGCCATATCCTTTGCTGTGA
The DNA here is from genome assembly GCA_902786965.1 of uncultured Ruminococcus sp. Lineage (GTDB taxonomy): Bacteria > Bacillota > Clostridia > Oscillospirales > Ruminococcaceae > Hominimerdicola. Next base: position 9,433 of record CADAEJ010000032.1, read on the forward strand.
GGTCGTTGAGAAAGAGCGTTACCATCGGGTTTGCAAGTGCAAGCACCACAACTGTCACGACGGAGCAGATAGCGACGGAGAAAAAGCACATTATACGCACAAGCTTTTTGAGCGACGTTCTGTCCTCGTCGGCATAGAAGATAGACGAGAGGGTGAGTGCAACTGCGGCGATGCCCGATGAAAAGGCATAGCAGATGTTGCCGACGGTCGAGATGACCGAATACGCGGCAACTGCGTGCTTTCCGCTGATGTCAAGAAGTATTTTGTTCAGCACGAAGGTAAGAAACACGAGGCTGACCTGATTTATCAGGGTAGGTATGCCGTCCTTGACGAGCCGTGCGATGACTTTTGCTTTGCACAGGCTGAATCTGAACTTGAAGATACAGTTTTTCTTGAAGAAGTATGCGATGCCGATAAAGAAGGCGATGTAGTAGCTAAGGCTCGATGCAAGACCCATACCGAACGTGCCCTGCTTGAAAACGGTGACGTTGAGGATATCAAACGCGATATCGCCCACGGTCATAGCGGCAACGGCGACTACGAGCCGAACGCGGCTGCCAGACATCTGCATATACGGTACCATTATCTGTGCTGCAATAAATGCGGGTGCACCGATGATAAAGCCGCGGAGGTAGTCCTTGGTAAGATCAAACACGGTGTTATCGGGTGAGGGTTTGCCTGCGCCGAGCAGGGTACAGATAGGGTCTGTAAAGCCCAGGACGGCGATCATACCAACAACGGATATTGCGACTGCCAGCACCACCGAGACGGTGAAGCAGGCGTTTGTGCCTTCTTTATCGCCCGTACCCATAGTTTTGCCGCACATTACCTGCACGCCTGCGGATATAAGGCTGCCAAAGGCTGCAAAAACCAGCAGGATAGGTGTTGAGAGTCCGTAGGCGGTCATTGAATCGACACCGAGAAATCTGCCTATCATAATGCTGTCGATAAGCATACACAGTGTTACAGTCATTGCAGAGAGTATTTGCGTTACAAGCATCTGCTTGAAGAGTTTTCTGATCATTTTTGATTATCCTTTGCTAATAGTATCCCCATTATCTATATTCAATAAAATTATAACAGATTATTGATCCAAAGTCAATTAAATTACAGCATAATAGATAAAAAAAGAAAGTCCGCCCGGGCGAACTTTCCGTTAAAACATAAATATTTTTCAGATATTCACACGTTCTTGATCACGCAGATATCTATTTTGCCGTGAAGCACGCCCACGCGCACATCATCTGCAATATTTGCGATGATGGACTTTTCGAGCTCGTCCCAGTCCTCGCTGTAGGTCTGCTGTGTATCGCTTGAACGGAATGCGTCCTTATACGCCTCCAGCGACCAGATAGTTGACTCGTCATAGTCCGCAAGACCTCTGCTCCACACACCGTATGTGTCATAAACGGAAGTATTCTCGTTGCTGCCAAGAAGTGTTTCTATCGCTACGCCTATCTTGCCCAGAATGCCCTTTGCCGCAGCATTCTTGCCGGATTTGGACACGGAAAGTATCTTATCTACGCTGTATTCGCGCGTTTTGTCAATAGTGACATTAAGGTGGAGCTCAAGCTGCTTTTCGTTTATTTCTATCCAGAATTTTCCCATGCCGTAGCCAAGCAGCTGCGGGAGCATACAGATAAGCTCCTCTGCGAGCAGCCGTATACGCATAACAGCTTTTTCGTCAAGTCCCATCTGAAGTGCGGCAAGCTCTGCCTGACGCGGTATGAACAGGTGGTCCTCGTCGGGATTTTTCAGGATATACTCACATGAAACCATTGTGTTTCCTCCAAACACCGATTTTGTATATGCTCTTTACTTGATGTTGAGTATCTGAGCAAATCCTGTGATGGAGAATATTTCCATTATATCGTCGCCGATGTTGATAAGCTCAAATGTGCCCTTCTTTTTAGTCATAAGCTTATGTGTGCTCAAAAGCACGCGCAGACCTGCGGATGAGATGTACACCAGCTTTTCACAGTCAAGCACGAGAGTATCGGTATCCTCGGCGGCTGCATTGACAGCCTTTTCAAGCTCGGGAGCGGTAACGGTATCGACTCTGCCTTCTACCTGAAGAGTTGTTTTACCTTTGTTTGTTATCTTATTAACGGTCATGGTTTATTCCTTCTTTCCATTATTATAGTTATTATTTCAGGCGGCGGGTGCCGCTGATTTTTTCACAAACTATGCTTTTAATAATTATAACTCAAACGCGCATTAAAAACAACAAGAAAATGCGCGCATTCACAAAAATGTTACAATTGCACAGAGAAATGCGAAAAAAAGCGGCGAGGTATAGGCAATTGTGCTAAATGGCAGCTACGGTGATTTGTGCAAGTCTACAAAAATCAGATCGGCTTGGGTGGGGACGATGGCTGCACTTTGGTATTGCGGCATACTTTTTTACAAGTTTCTATATCTGAATGGCGGTGCGCAGTGCGCCGTCTTTTTTTGCCACAGCTTAAACGTTTTCTGTAGCTTATACAACAGATAGTAAAGAAAGTGTAGTATATGCTACACCTTGCAGGAATACTGTCTATTGAATATACCTATGCGCAATGGTATTATAATTACAGTAAAGCAAGGGTGATGCGAATGAGAGGTTCATCCAATAATATGTAAAGGATGAGGTAGAATGGAAGAGATCATACTGACAAGAGGAACACAAAGAAGCAAGAGCAGCGAGGAGAAAACACGCCGGATCGTAAGATTTGCAATGTTCGTTGCGGTCTTTTTAGCGGTCGGGATACTCTCGAACATAATCTATGCGACTGTCATCAAGCAAAACAGAAACAGTTTTTTCACGGTCAAGGAAGTCGGCATAGAGCTTATAGCTGCGGTGACGATAGGCTACCTTATATTTGTACACAGGTGGAAGAAAAACAAACAATGAATTGGTTAATCTATTTACATACTATAAAATAATATGTTAACGGGACTTTACAAATCAAAGAAAGTGTGCTATAATAATATTGTAGAGAAGAAAAAGGAAATAATAAAACAAATACAAATAAACAAACATGGAGGTTTTATTATGATTATGAACAAAGAAAACAAAACATTGAACCTGGCATTCCGTATTTGCCTGATAGTGACCTGGTTGATGAGCAACATCAGTGTGGTCGCGCTGTTGAGCGGATTTAAGAACATCGAGACAGATGGCTTGGGCAAGGATAATATCGCGGAGAGAATACTCAAGATAATCGGTGATATCGGAAGCAAGACAACATTTTTCTATATAACATTCGGTATGGTGATCGCCTGCGCGGTACTTGCAGTTGTAACAAGATACAAGACAAAGCTTGTTTCTTACATCTTCAGACTTCTTTCCCTTCTGTTCGTAATTATGTCAATGGCCTCGGGCTTTGAGTACCTCAGCGCTGTAAACTCCTGCAAAGGAATTACCGGCGTTGCAGCAAACGGCACAAGCACGGAAGCTGTTACACAGGCTCTTGCATCATCAAGCTTCAGCGGAAACGCTGCAGAGACCGCAAAGATGCTCACAAACAAGGACGCAGTAGGCAACGCTCTGGCGGCATACATTCTGCCTATCATCGTACTGTTCATTCTTACGATTACAACTATCCACTGCCTTGTTAAGAAAAGTGATCCCAACAACAAAAACGGTGGCAGCGAGGAGTAATTCTTACAAATAAACCGATCAAGACATAAGCACACTTACGAGGTTCCTTTGAGAACGAGCGCGAGGCGGATACATCTGCCGCTGACGCGATATGATAAATAAGCTTTCAAGTTAACTTTGTGTTTGTGTTTGTTTTCGCCAAGCCGCCGCCTGCACATTTTGCGGGTGGTGGTTTTGGCGGTTATAAAGGAGGCAGGATATGGGCAGCAAGGGAACAGCTATGGATCCGTCGGGATTTGTGGTGTTGGCAGATCACGTTCCTGCGATAGTGCAGGAGATACGGTACTATTCGACATATAATTTCCTCGGGGAGCGCGTTGACGGCTACGAGGAGCCGTGTGCGATCGCGACGATAGAGGCTGCACGGGCGCTGAAATCGGTGAGCAACGAGCTGTATGTGCAGGGGTACAGGCTGAAGGTCTTTGACGCTTACCGCCCTGTGTGCGCGGTAAAGCAGTTCGTTATATGGGGACTGGAGGACACGGACATTCGTATGAAGCCGTATTTTTACCCCGAGCTTGAAAAGCAGGATCTGTTCATAAAGGGCTACATCGCGGGAAGATCGAGCCACAGCAGAGGCAGCGCGGTCGATGTTACGCTGTTTGATATGAAAACAGGCAAAGAGGTCGATATGGGAAGCCCGTTTGACTTGTTCAGCAAGGTATCTCACCCTGATTGCAGGGATATAACAGACGAACAGTACGAAAACAGAATGACGCTGCAAAAGGCGATGATACGAGGCGGATTTGAGCCGATAGACTGTGAGTGGTGGCATTTCAAGCTAAAGGACGAGCCGTATCCCGACAGGTATTTTGAATTTCCTGTATCGGCATCGTATCTTAAAAGGTAATGATTTAAAAAAATTGTATATATAGAGGTAATGGTATGAAACAAAGATCGATCGCAAAGAAGATGACGGCGCTTTGTGCATCTGTTGTACTGACAGCGACAAGCGCGGGCGCGGCATTTGGTGCATATGCCAAGGACGACCTTGAGCTGCCGATCGTGCCTGTATCGCAGGAGGACGCGCTGCCGTCAAAATTCGACCTGAGAAACGTGAACGGGAAGAACTATGTTACGCCTGTAAAGATGCAAAACCCTTTCGGCACCTGCTGGGCATTTGCGACAGCTGCGGCGGCGGAGACTTCATATCTTTATATAAATGATATGGGAGTTGCTGCGGGACAGGTGAACGACAAAGCCGATTTCTCGGAAAAGTATCTGGCGTACTTTGCATATCAGCCGATAACAAAGGAAGATGTTTCGGGCAGCCGTATACCTGCATCGCAGGTCGGTGAGGGCGTGTATGTTTCAGACAACGCAGCGGAGGTTCTCAATAAGCTGGGCAAGCAGAGCACGGGCGCTGATGTGCTTGCACGTTTCGGCGGACCTGTCGGGGAAAATGACAAGGTCGGCGATGAGACTCCGTTTGCTTATATGGGCAAAAACAAGTGGGTCACCAACGAGCAGGACCCGAGCGAAGCGCAGCTGAAGGCTATGAAGGGCGAGCTGATGGCCAACTATATTGAGGCTATGTCGACCTTCTCGGATATGAGCGAGAGTGAGCTTACTGAAAAGTTCAATACCGACTGGGAGGATCCGCAGAAGAGGGCGGATATCATCAAGAATTACGGCAATATGAGCGGCGTAAACTCGTATGCGGCATATGATGACTGGTCTATACCTGTGGATGCGCAGCACCGCCTTGCGCCCAAGATCGCGGACGTAAAGCAGTATAAGGTGTTTGATCCGATAAATATCAATTCGGAAAAGCCTGGTGAGGAGTATGAGTTCAGCAAGGAAAAGCTTGATGCGGTCAAGAAGGAGATAGCATCGGGTCACGCGCTGGTATCGGTAGTTCTGGGAGATTCTCTCGGCGGCGGTCAGGATACAGCGGGCGGCGATGACGATGATGATATATTCTCGCTCCTTGGCGATGCTTATGATGATATGTTCGACGATACGGAGGAAGATCCTTCGGGCAGTCAGAAGAGCTATCTCAACACGACTACCTGGGCACAGTATGTGAATGAGGCTGCTGAAGCGGATCACGCGGTGACTATCGTGGGATACGATGATAATTATGCAAAAGAAAACTTCGCAAGACAGGGCGAGGACGGTGAGGAAGACCCGGACACTATCCCTCCGGAAAACGGCGCTTTCATAGTAAAGAACAGCTGGGGCGCTGTTACGCCCGAAGATGAGGCGTCTGCGAAGATCGGCGAGGACGGCGAAAAGATATACAGCCGTATCGGTGCTAACGATTTCGGTATAGACAAGAGCGGTTACTATTACATATCGTACTACGATCAGAGCCTTGACGGCTTTGTAAGTGTAGATCTTTACAAGAACGGCGAGAAGCACGCGAAGAATGCAAATCAGTACGATCTGATGACGAGCGACGGTGTTATGCCTGTTGCTTCGCAGGGCAAGGACGACAAGATGTCTGCGGCGAGCGTGTTCACCTCACAGCAGGACGAGACGCTTGAGGAGATCTCCGTTTACGCGCCTGTGGAAAAGACCGAGGCAAAATACAGCATCTACAAGAACTTCAAGGGCAGCGACCCGACAACGGGCGAACTGCTCACAAGCGGCTCAAAGAAGTTCGATACGGCAGGCTATTACAGATTTGCGCTTGACAAGGCATATGATCTGAAAAAGGGCGACAAGTACGCTGTGGTATTTGAGCTTTGCTGCGAGCTGGAAACAGACGGCGAAATGCAGACTCGCTATGTTGTGCCTGCGCCGATATCTGTCAGCGGAGGAACGAGCGTTGTGAACGAGGGCGAGAACCTGTTGTTCAAAAACGGCCAGTGGTCGGATTATTCGGCAGAGCTTGAAAGCATCAAGCAGAATATATACGATGGTCTGACAAAGCTTTTGCCTGAAGGAATGGCTGCAATGAGGCTTCCGCATGGCAAGGATTCTGTGACGGCGGACAATGCTGCTATAAGGGCATACACTACCCCTGCGCCGCAGATCGTGAGATTTGCGGGCAGCAACAGATTTGAAACTGCGGCGAAGATATCGCAGGAAAGCAAGCTCTTTGACAGCGCGGACACGGTGGTCATCGCAAACGGTATGGACTATGCTGATGCACTTGCAGGCGTTCCGCTTGCGGCAAAGCTGAAGGCTCCCATACTTCTGACAAGGACAGACAAGCTTTCTGGTGAAACTGCCGCAGAGATAGACAGGCTCAAGGTGAAAAATGCGGTGATACTCGGCGGCACGAACGCTGTCAGCGAGGACGTTGAAAAGGCGCTCAAGGACAAGGGAGTTTCCGTGGAGAGAGTTTTCGGCAAGACGAGATATTCAACCGCTGCACAGATAGCAAACAAGCTCAATGAAGAGCCCGAAGATGTTTTCCTTGCATACGGACTTGACTTTGCAGATGCACTTTCCGCAAGCGCGGCGGCTGCTGTAAAGGGTGCGCCGATAGTCTACATTAACAAGGACGGTGCTCTGAACGCTGATACAAAGGCTTACCTTGAAAGCACCAAGGGAAAAGCGAAGAACGCTTACGTTATCGGCGGCAGCGCAGTTGTTTCGGACGATGTGATGAAGCAGGCTGCGCAGGCGCTTGGCATCGAAAAGGCTGAAAGGATCAGCGGTGAAAACAGATACGCGACAGGCGCTGCGGTAAACGAAAAGTTCGGTGATGTCCTCACGGGCGAAGTGGTTTGCGCTGCGACGGGTACGGATTTCCCTGATGCACTTGCAGGCGGAGTTTATGCGGCAATGAACAAGGCTGCACTTGTACTTGTCAACGGCAAGGCGGCTGCACCGACTTTAACGGCGGAGCAGAAGGATTATCTTTCTTCAAAGAATGCGGGCACTATCGCCGTATTCGGCGGCACAGGCGCAGTAAGTGACGACTATGCAGCCGCTGTAAAGGCAGCTATGCAAGCAAAGTGACAGGCTGCGCAAAAGCATAAAAAAGACCTGACATTTCCAAACGGAAGTGTCAGGTTTTTTGTGTTTAAAGCTCGGTTATTTTTATTTTGCAAAGCTCTTTGCCGTCATATTTGACGGTCACGCTGTCGCCGACGGCGATATCAGGCCGTTCGATATCTATCATGATAGAGAACTGCTCGGTCTTGTTTGCCTCACACTCGGTAAGGCCGCCGAGCAGGGGGATATCCTCCGTGCCGTTTCGCAGCAGGGCAAACTTGCCGACATCAAATTGAGCGGGCTTTGATGCCGGGTTTCTTATTGTGAGCATAAAGTTGTAATCGCTGTTCTGAACGTGAACGATCTTGATATTGCTGACCGTCATGCCCGACAGCTTGAATGTGCCGTCATCGGTTTTATCGCATGATACGGCAAATATGAGCATCAGCACGCATAAGATGACTGCTGACAGAGGTTTGTAAGCTTTTTGCATAAGTGCACCTTTTTTGCATCAGTTATTTTAATTTCAGACTTGCAAGGATATCTTTTACATCGCTTTCGTCGATTGATACCGTTTCGCCGCCTTTGTCAAGCGAGAACTTGCACACCCACAGTCCGCTGCCTTCTTTTGCGGTGAGGCAAGCCTCTTTCTTCCCGAAAAGTGAGTAGGTGTAGCCTTCCCAGGTCCTGTCGCCTGCGCTTATGGACGATACGTCCTTGGCATCTTTATAAAAGCCCTTTTCGTCCTTGTACTGTGACGGGTCGGAGAAGTAGGATATGAGCAAGCCCGGGCAGCTGTTGGCATCTGCACCGCCTTTGAGGACATAGACCTGGTCTTCTTTTTCCTTGCCGTCGACTTTGCGCTTTGTTATCTCCCAGTCACTTGATGACTTGACAGAGAAAACGCTTGTTTCAAGCTCGTTATCTCCGCAGGAAACGAGCGCTGTACAGGACAGCACGACGATGAGCATCAGTGCGATGAGTTTTGTGAGTTTCATTTTTCTTTCCCCTTTTTGTTTTTTATTGTTTTGTTTTAAGACTCGAAAGTACGGTCTTAACGTCCTGTTCGTTGAGGTCGATGCGATACTCTCCGTGTTCAAGCACGAACATCGCCACCCACAGCGAGCCGCCCTCTTTAAGCGTTATGCACGCGCCCGGGTAGCCCGAGCTTGTATAGGTAAAGCCCTCCCACGTTGTGCCGTTGACATCGGCGGTAGTCTTTTGCGAATCGCTGTACATCGACTCGGCGCTGACGAATTTATCGGCGTCCTGATAATAGCTTATCCATATATAAGGATATTTCATTACATCGTCGGCAGACTTTCCGTTCTTTATCACATACACCTGATTGGGATTTGTTTTGCCGTCATATTCCTTCAAGGTATCCGGAGCAGGTGCGGCGCACCAGCCCTGCGGCGCTGAAACGGTGAACACCCCTGTATCATAGGCTGTGAAGCTGCTTTGTGATGCGCCGCTTTGTGCGGTGCTGCTTTGTGATGCTTTGCCGCACGAGGTGAGCGAAGCAGCGGTTATCACGGCTGAAAGTATCACTGCTGCGAGTTTGCGCATTGACATACGGCATTGCCCTCCTATGTTAATATTACTAACAATATACCATACTTTTCATTAAATTGCAAGCATTAAAAAGTTTTTTTCAAAAACCCCTTGACAAATCAAATTATATTTGATACAATATAGTTGAAAGAAACAAAACGTTACAAAACCTAAGAAGGAGACCGATATGAACATTTACGATTACAGTGTTCCCAGGCCGGACGGCAGCGAGCTCAAGCTTTCGGAGTACAAGGGCAGGGTGATGATCATTGTCAACACCGCGACAGGCTGCGGGTTTACTCCGCACTATGAGCCGCTTGAAAAGATGTACGAGGCTTATCACGAAAAGGGACTGGAGATAATCGATATACCGTGCAATCAGTTCGCGGGGCAGACTCCCGGGACTGATGAGGAGATACACCAGTTCTGCACGCTCAAGTACAACACGAAGTTCCCGCAGATGAAAAAGTCTGACGTGAACGGCGAGAACGCTCTGCCGCTGTACGGTTACCTTAAATCGCAGCAGGGCTTTGAGGGCTTTGGCAGCGGTGTCAAGGCTATGGCGATGAAGGTCGCTGCAAAGGCAAAGGACAAGGACTACAAGAACAATCCCGATATAAAGTGGAACTTCACAAAGTTTATTGTTGACAGGGACGGCAGGGTAGTAAAGCGTTTTGAGCCGACTGCTGATATGAAGGCGGTCGCGGAGTATATTAAAAAACTTATGTGAGATGATAAAGATGAAGGATCAAAAATACGAACAGCTCAAGCTTGAAAACCAGATATGTTTTCCGCTGTACGCTTGCGCGCGGCAGGTGGTGAACAGCTACACGCCGCTGCTTAAGCCGCTGGGGCTGACGTACACGCAGTACATCGTGCTGATGGTGCTGTGGGAGAGCGACGGGATAACTGTCGGTGAGATAGGCAGGCGGCTTTTTCTTGACAACGGCACGCTGACTCCGCTGCTGAAAAAGCTGGAAAAGCTGGGTCTTATCGAGCGCAGACGATGCAGGGACGATGAGCGTGTGGTGAAGATCTCGCTGACTGATGACGGCTGGCAGATGCGCGAGGCTGCAAAGGATATACCGATGCAGATAGCAGGCAGCTGTTCGGCACTCGGCGAGCAGGACGCAAGGACGCTGTACACGCTGCTTTACAGGCTGCTCGGTGATTTTGAAGGGAAGGTGTAAATCATGAGTATCAGACTTAACGAGGACAAGGAAGTTGTGAATGCGATCAGGGAGGGCCTTGCCAAAAAGGGCGGCTACTGCCCGTGCAGGCTCGAAAAAACTCCCGACACAAAGTGTATGTGCAAGGAGTTCAGAGATCAGATAGCCGATCCCGATTACGAGGGCTTTTGCCACTGTATGCTGTATTATAAATCAAAGGATTGAAGAAAGGTGGAATTACTATGGCAGTTATAAAACTGACGGATCTTAATTTTGAGGACGAGGTAATGCGCTCGGACAAGCCCGTGCTTATCGACTTTTTTGCTAACTGGTGCGGCCCGTGCAGAATGGTCTCTCCGCTGGTCGATGAGATAGCTGACGAGAGAGATGATGTCAAGGTGTGCAAGGTGGACGTTGACGATCAGGGCGAGCTGGCTGCGCACTTCGGCGTATCAAGCATACCTATGCTCGTGGTGATGAAAAACGGTAAGATCACTGCGCAGAATGTCGGCGCGATACCAAAACCTGCTATACTCGAAATGATCGACAAATAGGACTTTGTCGGGGTATGCGTGCCGAGCAGCTGGGGGAAACCCTTTTGGAGAAGGGTTCTCCCCCAGACCCCTTTCCTAAACCTTTTAATGACTTTTCAGCAACGGGAGGCAAAGCTCCCGTCACTGAAAAGTGTTAGAGAGTTCAG
>CADAEJ010000033.1 GCA_902786965.1 uncultured Ruminococcus sp.
CGGTGACCCATCATTGGGTTGAACTCGTGCAGTGAAGCGATGATAGCCTTGATGTCCTCAACGGACTTGCCCTGTGCTGCTGCAAGAGCCTTGATGTCCTCTTCCTCAGTAGGAACGAACTCGTGAAGCGGTGGGTCAAGGAATCTGATAGTAACAGGATTTCCTTCAAGTGCCTCGTAAAGAGCCTCGAAGTCAGCCTGCTGCATTGGCTCGATCTTAGCAAGAGCAGCCTCTCTCTCCTCAACTGTATCTGCGCAGATCATCTCTCTGAATGCTGCGATCCTGTCAGCCTCGAAGAACATATGCTCTGTACGGCAAAGACCGATACCCTCAGCGCCGAGCTCTCTTGCCTTCTTAGCGTCAGCAGGAGTATCAGCGTTTGTTCTTACCTTGAGCTTTCTGTACTTGTCAGCCCAAGCCATGATCTTGCCGAACTCGCCTGCGATAGTAGCGTCAACAGTCGGGATAACGCCCTCATAGATGTTACCTGTTGTACCGTCTATAGAAATGTAGTCGCCCTCAGTGAATGTCTTTCCGCCGAGCTCGAACTTCTTGTTAACTTCGTCCATCTTGATGTCGCCGCAGCCTGAAACGCAGCACTCGCCCATTCCTCTTGCAACAACGGCAGCGTGTGATGTCATACCGCCGCGGACTGTGAGGATACCCTGTGCAGCCTTCATACCTGTGATGTCCTCAGGTGATGTTTCAAGTCTTACAAGGATGACCTTCTCGCCCTTTTCAGCCCATGCAACAGCGTCGTCAGCTGTGAATACTACCTTACCGCAAGCAGCTCCCGGTGAAGCACCAAGACCCTTGCCAAGAGGTGTAGCAGCCTTGATAGCCTTTGCATCGAACTGTGGGTGAAGCAGAGTATCGAGGTTTCTTGGATCGATCATTGCAACAGCTTCCTGCTCGGTCTTGTGTCCCTCGTCAACGAGGTCGCAAGCGATCTTCAGGGCAGCCTGTGCAGTTCTCTTACCATTTCTGCACTGAAGCATATAGAGCTTGCCGTCCTCAACGGTGAACTCCATATCCTGCATATCGTGATATCTGTTTTCAAGAGTCTCACAAACCTTTACGAAGTCCTTGTAAGCCTGTGGGAACTTCTGAGCCATCTCTTCGATAGGCATTGGTGTACGAACACCTGCAACAACGTCCTCGCCCTGTGCGTTGGTAAGGAACTCGCCCATCAGCTTGTTCTCACCTGTAGCAGGGTCACGGGTAAATGCAACACCTGTACCGCAGTTGTCGCCCATGTTGCCGAATGCCATTGACTGTACGTTAACAGCAGTACCCCAGCTGAACGGGATATCGTTGTCTCTTCTGTATACGTTTGCTCTTGGGTTATCCCAGCTTCTGAATACAGCCTTGATAGCGCCCATGAGCTGCTCCTTAGGATCGCTTGGGAAGTCTGTGCCGATCTTAGCCTTGTACTCAGCCTTGAACTGACCTGCAAGCTCCTTGAGATCGTCAGCGGTAAGCTCAACGTCCTGCTTAACGCCTCTTTCTTCCTTCATCTTGTCGATAAGCTGCTCAAAATACTTCTTACCAACTTCCATAACTACGTCAGAATACATCTGGATGAATCTTCTGTAGCAGTCCCAAGCCCATCTTGGATTATTGGACTTTGTTGCGATCGTCTCTACAACGTCCTCATTAAGACCAAGGTTAAGGATCGTATCCATCATACCAGGCATAGAAGCTCTTGCGCCCGAACGTACGGAAACGAGAAGCGGATTCTCCTTATCGCCGAACTTCTTTCCTGTGATCTCTTCCATCTTTCCGATGTACTCTCTGATCTCTGCCTGGATCTCCTCGCTGATACCGCCGTCCTCGTAATACTGAGTACAAGCCTCTGTTGTGATAGTGAAGCCCTGTGGTACCGGCAGACCGATGTTGGTCATTTCAGCAAGGTTAGCGCCCTTTCCTCCGAGGAGCTCTCTCATGCTGGCATTACCCTCTGAGAAAAGGTAACAATACTTTTTAGCCATTGGTTATACCTCCGTTTTATTATGAATTCCCGTATTGGCGGCAATAGCTTCCGCCCGAGTGTACATAGCACTGCATACGGTTGCTCTTATATTATAACAGATATGTTTTGAAATTACCATAGTTTTCACAGATTTTTAAATATAAATTTTTTCACAATATTTATTGCAGATTTATGTACAATTTACACAGAACTCGAAGTGCTGTGCGATTTGAGCAAAATGTTTATTGACTTGCGGCAGTTTTAGCTATATAATAAAATCAAATTACATTTTGGAGGAACTTTTAATGGCAGATAATGTGATAATCCTTGCCGGCGGGCAGGGCAAGCGAATGAAAAGCGACAAGCCGAAGGCTTTATGCAAGGTACTGGGCGAGCCTATGCTCGAATGGGTGATAAGCGCGTGCGAGCAGGCAGGCATCAGCGACATATGCGTAGTAAAGGGCTTTATGGGCGAATACATTGACGAGTATCTTTCCGCGAGGCAGGGTGCGGCGAGCATTGTGACTGTTGAGCAGAAAGAGAGGCTCGGCACGGGTCACGCAGTTATGCAGGCGGCAGACTATCTGCGCGCAAGAAACGGCGGGAACACGCTGGTCCTGTGCGGTGACGCACCGTTCATCGACAGGGACACGATCGCGGGTGCTCTTGAACTGCACAAGACAGGAAGCTGCGGTGTTACGGTGGTAACGTCAAAGATCGGCGACCCGACGGGCTACGGCAGGGTCATCCGAACGGACAGCGGCATATCGGGGATAGTTGAGCACAAGGACTGCACGCCGCAGCAGCGCGAGATAAACGAGATAAACTCGGGGTGCTACTGGTTTGAGACACAGGCTTTGCTTGACGTACTGTGCGAGATAAAGCCCAACAACGCGCAGGGCGAGTATTATCTCACCGACTGCGTTGAGCTTATCATTGCAAAGGGCAAGCGCGCAGATGCGTTTATTTCGGCTAACCCGAACGTTTCGCTGGGTGCTAATGACCGCAAGGGTCTGCTGGAGCTGAACGACATCGCAAGGAAGGACGTTATCGGCAAATGGCTCGATGCGGGGATAGAGTTCACCTGCACGGACGGTGTGAGCATCGGCAGGAATGTTGTTATCGGCGTGGGCAGCACGATATGCCAGAATGTCACGCTCTGCGGCGACACGGTCATCGGCAGGGACTGCTACATCGGTCAGGGCAGCGTTATCGACAGCGCAGACATCGGCGACGGCTCGATAATACTTGCATCGCACGTTTACGGCACAAGCATTGCGCCGAACTCGTCGGTCGGGCCTTTTGAGTTCAGGAAATAACATTTTAAGGCAGTCATTATGCGGCTGCCTTATTTTTCACCAAAAAAGAGTGCTATGTTTTGTTCAACATTACAAAAAACGTTTTCGTAGATTTTTGGCTGTTGACTTAATACGACACATATATTATAATAATCCGAAAGGGCTGTGTACTTACAGCTCACAAGAAAGGATGAGAATAATGAAAACTTGTACAACTTGCGGAGCTATGCTCGATGACAACGCAGCATTTTGCAGCAAGTGCGGTGCTACGTTCGCTCCCAACGGCGGTGCTATGGGTGGGTTCCAGCAGCCGCAGCAGCCACAGCAGCCGCAGTTCAATCAACCGCAGCAGCCGCAGTTCAATCAGCCGCAGCAGTTCGGTCAGCCACAGCAGCAGTTCAACCAGCCGCAGCAGTTCGGTCAGCCGCAGCAGTTCGGTCAGCCGCAGCAGTTCGGTCAGCCTGCATTCCAGGGCGGCACAGCTGTTAAGCAGGGCAACAACAAGACGGTATTTGTTATCGTCGGAATTGCCGTAGCTGCTCTCGTTGTTGGTCTTATACTGTTCCTGTTCGTTTTCAAGGGCGACTACAAAAAGGACATCGTGGGGACCTGGACAGATACTACCGATGCTATGACTACTATGGAGTTCAAGGAAGACGGAAACTTTGTAATGAAGCATCTGCTCCAGCAGCTCAAAGGCACATACGAGATCGACGGCAGCACACTCAAGCTCAACATCAAGGGTGCGGGCACACAGGAGTTCAAGATATCTTCAATGAACAGCAAGGAAATGACGCTGAAAGGCACTGGAAGCGACAAAAATACGATGTATAAGCTAAAGAAGAAATAGCAGATAACATAAAGCAGTTTCCCCATAAAGGAGGCTGCTTTATTTTTGCCCAAAATACAGATGCAAAATCTGTGTGAAATTCCAAAAAACATAAGCCGCGGCGTGAATATGTTGACTTGGATAACATATGGTGATATAATGAAATTGTTAATATTTCATACAAGGAGAGTTATATTATGATATGCTCAAAATGCGGCTCGCAGATACCTGACAATTCATCTTTCTGCAATGTATGCGGTGCGGTGATCGACAATGCTGCGCCCGCGGGGATAATCCCCGATATCAGACAGCCATTTCAGCAGGGCGGTCAGGTGCAGCCAAACGGCTTTGCGGGCTTTGATCCGAATGCCCAGATGCAGCAGATGAATTACTCTGCACAGCCGCAGATGCCCGCATACCCGATGGGGGCGCAGGCGGCAGGTATGCCCGTGCAGTCACAGGGCGGCAGCAGGAAAAAGCTTATTATCATCATTTCGGCGATAGCTGCTGCGGTCGCGGTGGTACTGCTGATACTGTTTTTGTTTGTGTTCAAATCAAAGAAGGACCTTATTGTAGGAACGTGGCAGGAAAACGGGAAAAGCGGCTCGTACACGCGCTTCAACAAGGACGGAACGGTTGAGCTTGTGCTGGGCAACGATCAAACAAAGTCAGTTTACGAGATCGACGGGGACTCGCTTATCATCAAAAGAGAAAACATTAGCATGAATTACAAGATAGATGAGCTTACAGAGGATAAGCTGACATTGTCTGCTGTTGCGGGAGGGAAAACCAATAGCGTTTCCTTTACAAAGGTCAATGAGGATGTTGCTGTTAAGTCATATACGGAAAAGTCTAAACTGAAAACAGCCAATTCAAACGCAAAGCTGGTTTTCACCACGATCAACAACGAGGCTGCCGACCGCATCGCTGACGGAGAAAGGGTAGAGGCTGTACACACGGGCGGCACTGTTGCGGTAGCTGACCTTGAGGATTCAAGCGACCCTCTCTTGAAGGCGGTCTACAATGCGCTGAAGGATAACGGCGGTGAAAAGGGTTATGTTTACATCGAATTTGACCCGAATGATTATGAGTCAACGGGATTTGTACAGTGGTCTGCAAGCGAAAGCGGCGGACTTATCGGGCAATATCCGAACCCTGCAAAAACTGTTGAGGAGTCAGAGGGAATGACTTTCGGGCAGAAAAACTGATAACAAACAAGCAAGCAGCTCCACAGCGGGCTGCTTTTTTATTTGACAAAAGAGCAGTTTTGTGGTATATTGATATCAATAAAAGCGCAACCCCGTTTTGACATAAAAAACGGGGTTATTGGCGTTAATATACTTAGGAGAATAAACTATGGACATTTTTGAAAAGCTAAAAGCGCTTGGTGCGAAAAAGCCTCAGGGCAAACCCGAATACATCATTGCGGGGCTGGGCAACCCCGGAGTTGAATACGAAAAGACACGCCACAACACAGGATTTATGGCGATAGACGCGCTGGCGCAGAGGTTCGGTTTCAGCGTGAACACGCACAAGTTCAACGCGCTTATCGGCGATGCGGTCATCGCTGACAAGAGGTGTCTTGTTATGAAGCCGCTGACGTATATGAACAAAAGCGGCGAGGCCATCGCTGATGCTATGGACTTTTACGATATACCCACGGAAAACATCATCGTTATCTTTGACGATATATCGCTCGAGGTCGGCAAGATGCGGCTGCGCAGAAAGGGTTCATCGGGCGGTCACAACGGGATAAAGAGCATTATACACAACTGCGGCAGCGAGGATTTTCCGCGCATAAAGATAGGTGTGGGTATGAAGCCTCACCCGGACTATGACCTTGCAAAGTGGGTGCTGTCAAAATACTCTGATGACGAGCTGAAGACGCTGGGTGAGGTGTTTGACCATTCAAACCGCGCGGCAGAGCTTATTTTGCAGGGCAAGATGAACGAGGCAATGAATTCTTTCAACTAAAGAGGGTCAGTTATTTTTGAACATTTTTTATGACATTGGTTCCCGATTGCAGGCATACAAGGATATTAAGAAATGTCTGCTTGGCGGATACACTCCCTGCTGTGTGACGGGAGTTTCAAATATTCATAAGGCGCAGCTCGCGATGACGACAAGCACACTCGCGCCGTGCCTTGTTATATGTGATGACGAGGCTGCCTGCACGAGAATGGCGGAGGACATAAACTCGATGGCGCGTGAACGTATCGCGTGCGTTTACCCTGCAAAGGATATGAACTTTGCGTACATGGAGGGTATCTCGCGCGAGTACGAACACAGGCGTCTGGAGGCGCTGTCGCTGATTTTACAGAACAAGTGCAGGGTGCTTTGCGCAAGCATGGAGGCGTGTTTGCAGGGCACGATACCGCGAAACGTTCTGCGGGAGAACTCTTTTGAGCTGGCGGTGGGCAGCGAGGTGCAGCTTGATGAGCTGGTGAAAAAACTCACGGCAAGCGGATACACGCGAACAGACCAGATAGAAGGTCACGCGCAGTTCTCGGTGCGCGGTTCGATAGTCGATATTTTTCCCGTGCAGGAGGCTCACCCGATACGAATGGAGCTGTGGGGGGACGAGGTCGACTCGGTTTCATATTTTGATACTGTGACGCAGAGGCGAACAGAGAGCCTGGAGTCTGTGACGGTATTCCCTGCCCTTGAGATAATCTTTGAGAGCAGCGAGATACTGTGCGAAAGGCTTGAGCAGCTCTCAAAAAATGCGCGCGGCAAAAAGCTCGATGCGATAAGAAAAAACATCAGCCGCGACCTTGAGACTGTGCAGGCAGGCATTACGCTGACTAACCTTGACAAGTATTACAGCCTTGCATATGAGACCACGGCAACGGTGTTTGACTACTTTGACGGCGGTGCGGTCATCGTGTGCGAGTACACCAACTGCATTGAAAAAGGCAGGGCGGCGCTGACGCAGCTTGCGCAGGACATAAAGCTTTTGTACGAGGACGGGATACTGTTCAAGCGGCTTGACGGGTTCTGCATAGATCTTGCGCAGGCGGAGCTGAACATACTTAAAAACAAGTCCGTTTTTTTGGACACATTTATGCGCTCGAACAACGGCATAAAATTCAAGAAGCTTATTGCGGCGGACTGCAAGCAGACTGCGGCTTGGGGCGGAAATATCGTTCACCTTGAAGAAGAACTCGGTGCGCTGTGCGACAGCGGTTACTGCACGGTGCTGCTCGCAGGCTCGGAGAGGACTGTGCCGATAATCGTAAAGGATCTTGTCGATGCGGGTATTCCCGCGGAGGCGCTAAAGGACGACAGTGCGGTGCTTGAGGGCAAGGTGTATGTGCGCACGGGCAGCATTTCGGGTGGATTTGACTACCCCGAGATAAAGTGCGCGGTCATCACGCAGATGAAAACAATGGTCGCCAAGCGTAAAAAGAAACAGAAAAAGGCAGGCGAGGAGATCAAGAGCCTTTCAGATGTGCAAAAGGGCGATATCGTGGTACACTCGATGTACGGTCTGGGGCGCTTCGATGGTATTCGCAGTCTTGAGACTAACGGCATAACAAAGGACTACATCACTATCAAATACGCGGGCACGGACGTTTTGTACGTTCCTGTTACGCAGCTTGATCTGGTATCAAGATATATAGGTCCAAAGGACGATGAAAATGTAAAGCTCAACAAGCTCAACTCTGCGGAATGGACAAAGACGAGGAACCGCGTAAAAGCGGCGGTCAAGGATATGGCTGAACAGCTGACAAAGCTGTACGCGCAAAGGCAGCTCGCAAAGGGCTTTGCATTCTCCCCCGATAACGAGTGGCAGGCGGAGTTTGAGGAGAGGTTCGACTACGATGAAACAGAGGACCAGCTGCGCAGCATCGAGGAGATAAAGGCGGATATGCAAAAGCCCTCCCCGATGGACAGACTGCTTTGCGGCGATGTCGGCTTCGGCAAAACGGAGGTCGCACTGCGTGCTGCTTTCAAGGCTATGATAGACGGAAAGCAGGTCGCCATACTTGTGCCGACCACGGTGCTTGCGTGGCAGCATTATCAGACGGCGGTAAAGCGGTTTGAACACTTCCCTATCAAAGTCGAGCTGCTTTCGAGGTTCAGAAAACCCAAGGAGCAAAGGGCTATCATCAGAGAGCTCGGGCGAGGTACGATCGACCTTATCATCGGCACGCACAGGCTTGTACAGAAGGACGTTGTGTTCAAAAATCTCGGGCTTGCGATAATCGACGAGGAGCAGCGCTTCGGCGTGGCGACAAAGGAAAAGTTCAAGGAGCTTTTCAAAGGTGTCGATATGCTTACGCTGTCGGCGACACCTATCCCAAGAACGCTTAATATGGCGCTTTCGGGCATACGCGATATGTCGGTCATCAACGAGGCTCCGCTTGACCGTCACCCTGTACAAACGTATGTTATAGAGTACAACATTGGCGTTATTGCGCAGGCGATAAGCAAGGAGCTGCGCCGCGGCGGTCAGGTATACTACATACACAACCGCATACAGTCGATAGATATGACTGTGAGCAGACTTCAGGAGCTTTTGCCCGATGTGCGTTTCGGTATCGCGCACGGAAAGATAGACGAGGACGAGCTTTCGGAGATATGGCGCCAGCTGGTCGACAGGGAGATAGATGTGCTTGTTTGCACAACGCTTATCGAAACGGGCGTTGATGTGCCGAATGTCAACACGCTGATAATAGAGGACGCGGACAGGATGGGCTTATCACAGCTTTATCAGCTGCGCGGACGTGTCGGGCGCTCTAACAGGCGTGCATTTGCATACTTTACCTTCAGGCGCGGCAAGGTGCTTTCGGAGATAGCGCAGAAAAGGCTTGACGCGATACGCGAATTCACACAGTTCGGCTCGGGCTTCCATATAGCTATGCGCGATCTGGAGATACGCGGCGCGGGTTCGGTGCTCAGCGGCAAGCAGCACGGGCATATGGAGGCTGTCGGGTACGATATGTACATTCGTCTGCTGAACGAGGCTATTGCCGAGCAAAAGGGCGAGGCTCCGCCGCCGTCACCCGAGGACTGTCTAGTGGATATTTCGATAGATGCGTTTATTCCCGAGAGCTACATTGAAAACGCATCGCAGAGGATAGATGCGTACCGCAAGATAGCCTCGATTGCCAACGTACAGGATTCGCGCGATGTTATAGACGAGATGATAGACCGATACGGCGAGCCGCCAAAGGCTGTTATGGGACTGATAAATGTTGCGCTGACACGAAACCGCGCTTTGCATCTGAGGATAACGGAGATAGTCCAGCGCGGCGAAAAGGTGTTTTTCTACATCGCACAGCCTGACATCTCACAGATAAAGGCGCTGTCGGGCAGGTACAAAAACCGCATAAGATTTGTGGATTCGGACAAGGCGTATTTTGCGGTCGCGCTTGATAAAAAACAGCCTGCGCACGAGCTTATGGCACAGGTGATAGACACTATGGAGGATTCGGCGGAAACGAAAAAGGAGGGCTGATATGAAAGGTTTTACTCACATTATCTGCGGTGACGGAAAGGGCAAAACGACAAGTGCTGTCGGGTGCGCGCTGCGTGCAAAGGGCAGCGGTATGAACGTGGTTTTCGTAAGCTTTATGAAGGACGGTACGAGCAGCGAGAACGAGCTTATGAAGGGCGCAGGCATCACGCTTTTGCACTGCGACAGATACTACGGGTTCACCTTTGAGATGACGCAGCAGGAAAAGCAGGAGCTTACGCAGCTGCACAACAAGATGCTTACGCAGGCATTTGAGCTTGCGCAAAGCGGCAAGGCGGATATGCTCGTGCTTGATGAGTTTTTCTGCGCGTATGAGTATGAGCTTTTCGACAGGGCTCTGGCTGACAAGCTCACCCTTGAAAAGCCTTACGAGTGCGAGCTTATCCTGACAGGTCACAATGCAGAACAAAAGTATATTGATGCAGCGGACTATGTCACGCGGCTTGAAAACGAAAAGCATCCGTATGAAAAGGGCATCCCTGCACGCAAGGGTATAGAATACTGATGAGAGGGACAGCAAAATGAGCTTTGATAAAATAGTTGTTGAAAATGACTGCCTGTGGTTTGGCGAAACAAGAGTCGAGCCGCCGTTTGACAGGGAAAAGATAGACGCGCTGCTCGGTGCGCCGAGAGTGGACGAGTGGGACGTCGAGTTCCTCGGAAAGAACGAACATAACATCACCTGCCTGTGGGACGAGCTGGGCATACGCGCAGACACGGATAATGACGACCGCTCGACCTACAAGAGCTTTTCCGTTTATGTGAAAGACGGCGAGCGTTATCCGCACTCGGCTGCGGGCACGTTTACCGGCAAGGTCATGGTCGGCAGAAAGGAATACAGCCGGTGCAAGATGAAGTACGACTGCCTGATACACGAGCTTAAAAGAGGATATTTCCACGTATACACATTTCTTATCGACGAGCTTGACAGCATTGATGCAGGTGATAAAGACAAATACATGGACACGCTGATAAAAAGCTCACGCAGTGTACAAATAAGCTATGAGCCGCCAAAGCCAAAGGCAAAAGCCGCGGCTAAGCCGAAGACGACAAAGTACAAGCTGACAAAATGTGACGAGCCTGTACTTGTGTTTGACAATTTCAACTTCAAGCTGGTGGTGATCGAACAGCTGATGTACAAAAAGGGACTGCTCACGCCGAAGTTTGATATTTACGAATTCGCAGAAGAATACAAACGCAGGAAGATAGACGTTGACGAAGACGGATACGAGCCGATAAAAGAGTCGTTAAAGTGGTTCAAGGACTTGCAGATACCTGCACGGCTGGCAGACGAAGTGACCGAGCTGCTGTTTGACGGCGGGCTTAGTGTTTATCACGGGATTTATCCTTTCTGGGACGGAGAGGACGAGTATTTCGATGTTACCCGGATAAGTGAAAGCGAGCTTTCGCAGTTTAAAAATCTCAAAGAGGCTATCGTGGTGAGCTGCGTTTCACAGGCGGCGATAAAGACCTTGAAAGACCACGGGATAAAGATAAGCTGATAGTGCGTGCATTAAAAACGACCCTGTCCGATAGATACGGACAAGGTCGTTTATTGTTTTATCATTTACCTGCCTGCAAAGACTCTGCCGTTTTCGTCGGTGTGGGCTTTGCCTTTTTCTGCTGCGTAGTCAAGTGCTTTTTTCATCTGCACATCTGTTGTTTCACCCGTGCGGGTAAAGCCGAGCAGCCTTGATACCTCGTGAACAAGGTCGTCAAAGGTCATGCTTATCTGCTGCTCGAGAATTATCAGCATAGCGTTGGTAAGCTCCTGCGGACAGATATCGGCAAAGCTGCGCTTGCCCTTTGCGCCCTTGGCTATACGGCATTTGTCATATTCATCGGGCTGCTGGTCATCGCGCCAATAGTAAACGTCAAAGCTGCCGTCATCGTTCTTTCGGCTGGTGACTTTTATACCGCACTTATTGGCGATGCTGTAAAACTGCGTTTCAGCCTCGGGCTTGGGATTTGCTATGCCCCAGGCTGCAAAGACTATCTTCATAGTCTGTCCCTTGCTGACGGGTGCCATAGCGTCGATCACACTGCGTATCTGCGCGGCTATCTTATCTGCCGAATCGGGCTTGATGAACTCTGACGGCTTGCCCTGCTTTGCAAGCGTTATCTCCTCGAACTGCTCGCATTTATCGGCTGCGCTGACGCTGCGCTCCTTTTCAAACTCAATCTTCTGCGGCTTTGGCTGCTCGGGCTGCGGTTGCTGCGGCGGGTTTTTATACTCTTCAAGCGCGGTATCTATCTCGCTTTTCAGCTTTTCGATGACCTTTGTGCTGTTATCGTACCAATCGAGGATATTGACGCTGTACATTCTCCAGCCAAGGCCTTTCAGCACCGACGGCTGCAAGATGTTTCTGTCGCGCGCAGTGGTCTTTTCAAGCGTTGCATCACCCATACAGCTTATGCCCATAAGGTACTCGTCCTCGTTATCGGGGCAGACGATACCGATGTCGATCTTATATTCCGAGCAGCCGATATTGGTCTTGACCTTGAAGCCGAGCTTTTCTATCTCATCTGCGACGATACGGACAAAGCCGTTATCGCTTGCCTTATGGTCGGTGACTCTGACAGGCAGCGCAGACTGTCCCTTTGCGGCGAACTCAATAAAGCCCTTGAGTCCCTCAACGCCCTCTGAACGTGTCCTTGAGAGGTCTATCTGGTCGGGTCTGATGACGGAGTAGACTATCATTTCTTTCCTTGCGCGCGAGATAGCTACGTTGAGCCGCCTCCAGCCACCTTCACGGTTGACGGGGCCGAAGTTCATTGAGACCTTGCCATCCTTATCGGGACCGTAGCCGACGGAGAAAAGGATAACATCGCGCTCATCTCCCTGAACGTTTTCAAGGTTCTTTATAAGGATAGGCTCGTACATTGAGTTTGCATACTCTTCAAGCTTTGGGTCTTCAAGAAATCTTGCAGACAGCATATCATCGATAAGCACCTGCTGGACGATACTGAAGGTTACAACTCCTATACTCTCTGCGCGCAGGTTTTCGTCATTAAGGCGGCGGACTATCTCATCAACGATAGCCTCTGCCTCTGCCTTGTTCTGCTTTGAAGAGCCTTTATCGTAATAGCCGTCCACCTGCACCCAGCGCACTCTCGAAACACGGTCATCTGGCGATGGGAAGGTAAGGAGCTTGTTCTCATAATACTTTGCGTTGCTGTATGCGATAAGGCTTTCGTGCCTTGAACGGTAGTGCCACAGAAGATGCTTTGACGGCATTGACAGCGCAAGGCAGTCATCAAGCACGCTTTCGAGATCCTCCATTTCCTCGTTTTCCTCATCAAAGTGATTGGTATCAAAGAAAGTGGTAGGCGGCAGCTGCTTGGGGTCGCCAACTATCACGACATTTTCGCCCCTTGCGATCGCGCCGACCGCCTCGCTGGTAGACATCTGCGAAGCTTCGTCAAACACTACAAGATCGAACTTGGGGAAAGAGGGGTCGATATACTGCGCGACCGAGATAGGTGACATCAGCATACACGGACATATCCTGCGCAAAAGTGTCGGGATACTGTCAAACAGCTTTCTGATAGGCATATTGCGTCCGCCGCTTTTGATAGCTTTGAGCAGCATCGAAAGCTCGCCCGTGCCCTTTGAGGCATTGGACGCATCGGGTATGTTTGCAGACAGTTTGGCGACAAGCTCGGTTATGGTGAGCGATTTGAATTTTTCGTCCGCCTCGGCGTACTTTCTGACCGTTTCTTCAAACTGCGCACCCTGGAAGGACGCAAGCGCAGGTGAGGAGTTCATCACGCTTATTATGATGCCCTGTGCAAAGGCGCACTCAAACGCGGGCAGGATAGTCTGCTCGTCAACGTCGCCGTTTTCGTAGGCGATGTCGACATCGTCAAGTCCGAGCGAAACAAGGGTATTGCGCGCCTGTGTGAGCATCGTTCTGTCACGCAGCTCGCCGATATCCTGCGCAAAGCCCAAGAGCATTTGCAAAAGGTCTGTGAAGTAATCGCTGCTGTCATCCAGCGGCGTGAAGTCAACGCTGAAATCTCCGCTCATCGAGGCGGTGCTCTGCTTCATTTTGCCTATTGCTGCTGCGCACTGTGCAAGCTGCTGCTGCGGCGACCTGTCGGCTGCATATCTGCCTGCAAAGCTTGTAAACGCGCTTTGTGCCGCTGCATTATCGCGGCTGACGGTGTTTATCTGCTCACGCAGCCTTATGGAAGCATCGAGCATCTGCGACATTCTCGCGGTATCGGAATTTTCGCCTGCATAGACGGCTGCAAAAAGCGTTTTTGCATTGACAAACGTTTCTATCTGCGCGGCAAGCTTTTTGGCGCTTGAAAGAGTCTGGCAGATCTGAACGTAGTTATCCTTTGTGACGGTATCCTGGTCCTTTGCGTAGATCTTCAGTTCCTTTACGAGCTTGCTCTGCCCCATTGCTTTGCCAAGCGCCCACTTCTGCTCGGCGCGTTTCCATTCAAGCAAAGCGTTGTCGCTGTCAAAGGCGGACACGCTGTCCTCAAACGATGCGCTTATCTGCGCTTTGGTGTTTTTATAGCCGTTTATGGCATCTATGAACGCACTGCATTCGGCATCGAACTGACCTGTGCGGTAATTGACGACACCTGCAAGGAACTCGCCCGTGCTGCTGAGGGTCTGTGCGAATTCGCCGACTGCGATGATGTTTTTGCGCGAGGCATCAAGCTGCACGCCGATAAGCGAGCACAGCTGCTCAAACGCGGGCTTTGCCTCCTGCACACGCGCAGATGCGTACTTTACGGCGGTTTCAAAGGCATTCCTTATCTCGATGGAATACTCGGAATTTTTGTAATATTTGAGCTTTGAGGCTGCAAGTCCGCCTATCTCGCTTCCGCACACAGACACGGAGCCTATGGCATCACGCACCTGCTCGAGCTTTGCGGCATCGCAGGTATCGACAAAGCCTGTATCAATATTGACAGCGCCCTTGTACTGTGCATTATTTTCAAAGCTGACAACGCTCTGATACATACTCATACCGCAGGCGCGCGGCTTGTGCAGCTCGGTGATTATTTCGTTGAGGCGGCTGCGCAGCTCGTGTACGCGCTTTGCCTGCGCATCATACTCTGCGGGCGCTTTGATGTGACCGACCTCAAGGGTCTTTTCAAGCTGCGAAAGCACTTCCCTTTTCTGCGCCTTATTTGAATGAAGCTCAAGGCAGAACGGGTCGAGCTTTATCTTTTCAAGGCGCTTTTGTACGACCGACAGCGCCGCCATCTTCTCGGCGACAAAAAGCACCGATTTTCCGTTGTACAGCGCATTTGCGATAAGGTTGGTTATGGTCTGTGATTTGCCTGTTCCCGGAGGGCCGTGCAGCACAAAACTCTCGCCCTTTGATGCGAGGTAGATCGCTGCGAGCTGCGAGGAATCGGCGCTCATGGGGACTGCCATATCCGCAGGCTTTATCTGCTCATCAAGCTGCCGCGGAGTGATGTCGGCGAAATTGCTCTCCCATTCAAGCTTTCCGCTGATAAGGCTTGCAACGACCTTATTGCGCCGCAGTTCGTCACTTCGGCTGCGGATATCGTTGTACATTATAAATCTGCTGAACGAGAACTGACCGAGGAAGGCATTCTCCTCAACGTCCCAGCGCTTTTGCGCCATTACTCCCTGACGCACGGTGCTGAACACAAGCGGCAGATCCACGCCGTTTTCGTCCTCGGGCAGCGGGTCAAGTCCGCCGATGGTTATGCCGAAATCTCTGCGCAGCATTTCAAGCAGGGTGATGTTCATCTGCGTTTCTTCATCGCGCACGCGCAGGACATAGCATCTTTCCTGAAGCTTTTTAACTATATCGACAGGCACGAGAACAAGCGGTGCATAGCGCACCTGTTCGCTCTTGTCGGTTTCGTACCATTTCAGGAATCCGAGTGCGAGATACAGCGTATTTGCGCCGTTTTCTTCAAGGCTGACCTTTGCCTGACGGTGAAGCTTTTTCATCACCTTTTCAAGATCTGTTTCTTTGAGGAACGAACGCAGGCGGTTCTTTTCAAACTCGCTTTGCGCGATAGCTGTAAGCTGGTCGGCATTTGGATTCTGCTGCTCAAAAGTCTTGCTGTCGGCTGCGGTGAGGGACATATCATCGGGCAGCGGCAGTATCTTCATATCGCTGCCTGCGCTGACGGCATCTTCAAGCTTTGCAAGGTCGGGCGCGATGAACTGTACTGTCGTGCCTGTCCGTCTGAAATTCAGGAGTGAATTGCGCAGGCTCAGATCAAGCAGCTTTCTTTCCCACAAGGTCTGGCGGGTGACCTGCTCGCTCTGATCGGCGACTCTGCCCGAAAGGCTTGCATTTATCTGCTCGGGGGCTGCGGTGATGTCCTTTGAGCTGCGCTTGCCAAAGTCCGCAGCAAAGGTCTGCCCCTGTACCATAACAGGTATGGGACGCAAAAGATTGCCGCGGCAGCGCGATATATCGACTGCCATCTCAAAATCCTCGGGCTTATGTATCTTCGCCTCGGCGGCGGCCTTGGCATCATCAAAGCTTACCGACTTGCCTGCAACAAATGCGGTACACTCGACAAGGCATATCTGATCTATGCCCTTTGCCATACGCTTTGAAATAAGGCTCGCATCGTCCTCGGTACAGTTTGAAAAGCCTGTATCTTCAAGCCACACGCCTGCAAAAGCGTGGCTTTTGGTAAACAGGATAAGCGGATTCAAGCCGACCGCTTCAAGGCACGATGCATACAGCGCCGCAAGGTCGAGGCAGGTGCCGCTTTTTGCAGTAAGCACATCGTGTGCAAGGCGCACGCGCTGACCCTGCTTTTCAAAGCTGGCAGGCGGCATAATGTAGGCGATATTCTCCTCCTGCAGCGCGGCATAGATCGCTGCTGCCTGATTTTTCACAACGTTGGGGTTCCTGCTCTGGTAGCCGTCAAAGGTGGGTGCGCCCGTCCACTTTTGCAAATACGCCGCGGCTTTGCTGACTACCGCTGCGACCTGCGGCAGATTGGGACAGACAAAGGCACTTATCATCTCGGGCACGCAGCCTACGCCCATCCAGTAATTTGCGGGCAGAAGCTCGACGGTACCGCTGACGCTTTCGATGATCTCGCCGTCCTTTTCGATGCTGAAATTTGCAGCTGCAACGACCTTCTCGGTGACAGAGTACAGATAATCAGCGCTGACAGTAAGCTCTACGGGTGATATCTCCGCGGTGCGCTCGGGGTCAAGGGCGGCAATGCGCTGCTCAAACGGCTTTGCAAACTGCGGCTCAAACTCTATTCTGAAAGTGACATCGCTGATAGTTTCACTTGTGTTGTTTTTCAACAGCACCTTTCTTACAACAGGGACATAATTCTGCACGAATGCAAAGTTTATCTTCTGCGTAAGATCAGCTGTTATCGAAATGCTGTTAGCCATTGGGTTCCCTCCCGTTTTCATAATAAATTCACAAAAACAGTATAGCACAATTTCTCACTCTTTGCAACAATTTTGCAGCATTTTTGCCCGTGTTTTCTGTACGGCTTTAATGTTGACTTTTCCTGCGGGAAATAGTATAATTAAAGTTCAGAGTGTTTATGAAAGGAGTACGCTTTTACGCGGCCGGATATATGAGCAATTTCAGGAAAGGACTGCACGACGGCATACCGATCGCGCTGGGGTATCTGTCGGTATCGTTCACCTTCGGCTTACAGTGCATAGCAAACGGCTTGAGCTGGTGGCAGGCGTTTCTTATCTCGCTGACGAACCTTACCTCCGCGGGACAGTTCGCGGGGCTGGGTATAATCACCGCAGGCTCGGGATATTTTGAAATGGCCTGCACGCAGCTCGTTATAAATATGCGCTACGCACTTATGGGACTTTCGCTCTCGCAAAAGACGGACAGGACGGTGCGGGGCGTTCACCGCTGGTGCATAGGTTTCGGTATAACCGATGAGATATTTGCTGTTGCGATGGGCAGCAAAAGAGAGGTATCAAACAAATATTTGTACGGGCTGATACTGCTGCCTGTTATCGGCTGGTCGGGCGGAACGCTGCTGGGCGCGCTCGCAGGTGCGGTGCTGCCCGATGCGGTGCGCAGCGCACTTTGCATAGCTATATACGGAATGTTCCTTGCGCTGATAATCCCTCCTGCAAAAAAGAGCAGCGCGGTAATGAAGGTCATACTTATTGCGGTGGCTTTGAGCTGCTGCTTCAGATATGTTCCCGTTATCAACAAGATATCGGGCGGATTTGCGATAATCATCTCTACGATAGCTGCTGCGGCGCTGGGTGCGCTTTTGTTCCCTGTTCCCGAGGCGGACACGAAGGAGGCGGCTGAATGAAAGATACGGGCGTTTTCTTCATCTACCTTGCAGTAATGGCAGGCGTGACCTATCTTATCAGGGCTGTGCCGTTCGTGCTTTGCAAGGGCAAGATAAAAAGCAAGTACATAAGGGATTTTCTTTACTATGTGCCGATGGCTGTGCTGGGCGCGATGACCTTCCCCGATATTTTTTACGCAACGGGAAGCTACGCATCTTCTATCGCGGGATTTATTGTTGCGTGCCTGCTCGCTTTCTTTGAAAAGAGCCTGCTTACAGTCGCTATTTCCGCAAGCGGAGCAGCACTGGCAGTAAACCTCGGTATGATGCTTTTTAAGTAACATGGGAGCAGTTATGTTAAGACTTGAAGAGATAACTCACGACAACATAGACGATATACTCGGTCTGTGTGTCTTTGATGAACAAAAAAAGTTTTGTGCGGACAATGCCAAAAGCATTGCAGAGGCATTTATCGCCCTCTCGCACGGCGGTCACGCGTTCCCTTTCGGAGCCTTTGACGACGGCACACCTGTGGGATTTGTGATGATAGGCTGCGGGACTGATGACGAATGGACTGACCCTCCTGAAATCGCGAAGAACAACTATAACATCTGGCGGCTGATGACAGACAAAAAGCATCAGGGAAAAGGTTACGGCAAAGGCATATTGAAACTTGCGCTTGACTTTATACGGACTTTTCCCTGCGGCAAAGCTCAGTACTGCTGGCTGTCCTATTCGCCGCAAAACACTGTGGCTGAAAACTTGTACAGTTCGTTCGGCTTCACTAAGACAGGCTCTTTTGACGGCAGCGAACAGATAGCCGTTTTGAAGCTGTGAGGGTTTTCATAAGGGAGGACTTCTGATGATAGGACTTGGCACGCTGATAAACGGCGCAAGCGTAGTCGCGGGCGGCATAGTCGGGCTGTTCGCGGGCAAGCTGTTCAAAAAGCAGCAGCAGGAATCGCTGTGCAAGGTGTGTGGAGTGAGCGTACTTTTCATCGCTATCGCAGGCACGATGGAGGGTATGCTGAAAATAAAGGACGGTGCGCTGAGCAGCGGCAAGACGATGCTTATCGTGATATGTCTTGCGCTGGGCACTATAATCGGTGAGCTGATAGGGATAGAAAAAGGTTTTGAGCGCTTCGGTGAATGGCTCAAAGTCAAAAGCGGCAACAGCGGCGACAAGGGCTTTGTAAACGCATTTGTAAGTGCATCGCTGACGGTGTGCATAGGCGCGATGGCGATAGTCGGTGCTATTCAGGACGCGCTGCTGGGCGACTTTTCGACGCTTGCGCTCAAATCGGTGCTGGACTTTATTATCATCGTCACGATGACATCCTCGCTGGGCAAGGGGTGCATTTTCTCGGCGATACCGATACTGCTTTTTGAGGGCAGCGTGACCTTGCTGGCGCGGCTCATCTCGCCGATAATGACGGCTGCGGCGCTTTCAAATCTTTCGCTGATAGGGTCGATACTTATATTCTGCGTGGGAGTAAATCTTGTGTGGGGCAAAAAGCTGAACGTTGCGAATATGCTGCCCTCGCTGATACTTGCGGTCGCTGCGGCATTTATCCCCTGGGACTTTTTAAACTAAAAGGAATTGAGGAAATGGTCTTTGTTAAACTGCTTTTAATTGCGCTTGGTCTTTCGATGGACGCTTTCGCGGTGTCCGTATGCAAGGGTCTGAACATGAAAAAGATAAACTACGCCCACGCATTTATTATCGGCGGATTTTTCGGCGCTTTTCAGGCAATAATGCCGCTTATCGGCTGGGCTGTCGGCAAACAGTTCGCAAGTCTTGTGACATCGGTAAGCCACTGGATCGCATTCGCTCTGCTGGAGATCATCGGCACAAAGATGCTGATAGAGGCTGTAAAGGACGATGATAAGGATATCCCCGAGGGGCTTGACTACAAGGAGCTGCTCATACTTGCGGTAGCGACGAGCATTGATGCGCTTGCAGTAGGTGTGGTATTTGCGGTCGAGAACGTAAAGATACTGCCGTCTGTACTGGTCATAGGCATGGTGACTTTTGTTCTGTCTGTGATCGGTGTGGCGATAGGAAACCGTTTCGGTGCAAGGTACAACAAGGGCGCGCAGATAGCGGGCGGTTCGATACTTGTGCTGCTCGGTGCGAAGATACTTCTGGACGGACTGGGAGTATTTTAAAAAATTGTTTTGGCAAACAGCAAAAAAGGGCTTGACAATACTGCAAAGCTGTGTTATAATAATTAAGTTGAAAATGCGTTGGTAGCTCAGCTGGATAGAGTAACTGGCTACGAACCAGTAGGTCGGGGGTTCGAGTCCCTTCCAGCGCACTGAACAAATGCCGTAAATACGGCAAATACCGTTCCTGATGAAAATCGGGGACGGTATTTTTTATGCCCATTTTGCTTTTCAGGGCACTATCAGGGCACTATTCTTGCGCTATTTTGTCAGTTTCATATTTTCATATTGTGTTATCCCGCCTTTGTGGTCGCCTTTATATTTTTTCGTCTCAGCATCACCTCTGCAAGCTGCTCTGCGGATATCTCATCGGATTCTTTGAGCATATGGCTGTAAATATCCGTTGTGGTGCTTACCCTGCTGTGCCCGAGCCTGCGGCTTATGCTGACAGGGTCAACCTTGCTGAAACACAGCACTGATGCCATCGTATGTCTGAATGCGTGTGGATTGATATGCGGCAAGCCCTTGTTCCGTGAGAACTTGTCAAGGTATCGGGTTATCGAGTCGGGGTTCATCGGCTCACCCTCGTGACCCGACCTCTCCGAGAAGAACAGGAATCCCGATTCGTGCCAGCGGTTAGCGTATGTTTCCTTGCGCTGTTCATACCATCGTTGGTATTCTTTTAGCAGTTCCATCGTTTCTGTCGGCAGATTGACATAGCGTTCAGAATACTCGGTCTTGGTCGAATCAGTATAGGTGCCGTACTCTGTCGAATGCAGCAGATTGATGTGGATATATATGCTGTTTTGTTCCCAGTCAACAGCGTCCCATTTCAGTCCTGCTATCTCTCCCCTGCGGCAGCCTGTTATCATCAGAAGATGAATGATAGTCCGCCACTTTATCGGCAATTTGTCCACTTCCTCCTGTATCTGTTCGAGCTGGTCAAGCTCAAAGAAGTTGACCTTGCTTCGTTTAACTTTCGGCGGTGTAGCCTTTGATGCAGGATTGTACGGGACTATCATTTCCTTATCCGCCTGTTTGAACACCATATTTATGAACCGATGATATTCAAGCACCGTCTTTGCAGACAGCGGACTGCTGTCATGCGATATGATGAACAGCTTGGTCAGCGGCTTATCTATTGCCTTTGCGATCTGCTCTGCCTTTGACCTGAGTATCCGCTCTCCCTTGCAGGCTTTTGCTATTGTGTTTACCGAAACATCAAAACTGTCAGATATCTTCTGGAAAGAAAGTCCCTTGCTGCGTATCTCCTTTTTGAGATCAACGATCGCAGTTGCTCTGTATTCGTACTGACGTGTGTTACGCTGTGATAGTTTTTCATAGAAAAGATTCAGATGCTGCGGACGAATATCTGCAAGTTTCATGTGCCCTATTTCCTCATTTATTCTCGGCAGCAGCATTTTGTATCCTTCGATAGTCGTTCTCTTTACACCGATCCTCTCTTTGAGCCTTATGACATAGTCAGCATACTTTGCAAAGCTCTGCCTGTTGTCGAGAACATATCCTTGCTTGCACTCCTTTTCAAACTCCACAGCGACCTCATTCAAGGCTTTCATGTTCTGTCGTTCTGATTTTTCAGGATCAGGCTTGAAAGTCTTTTCAAATGGTGGATCAGGCTTGAAAGTCTTTTCAAATGGTTTCAGCTTTTTGCCGTTTGCATCATAGCCCTTGTTGACTCTGATCCTGTATGCGATTATTTCGCCTTTCTTATTCTTTCTTGGCTCGATATATGCCATTCTATCACTCCTTTCGTAGTTTGCATTTCGGCAGGACACAGGATACCACAAGGGTATCCGTAAATCCAGCCGTATGCTTTCTTTTTAAGCTCTGCAACATACTTTTCTACCAAGCGGCCAACTCACCGCTGAGGAATTTGTACAATGTATCCTTGTTTATCAGATACTTTTTGCCGGCCATTATGCAGGGCAGCTCGCCCGATTTGCACAGCTCTCTGACTCTGTATTCTGTCAAACCCTGCACAAGCTTGGCGGCTTCCTTTATTGTCAGCATTGTTGGTTTGTTTGTAATTGTAATATCTTTCATATAAATCTTCCCTTTCATAATTCCATAAATCTATCCCATTTTCATTCCGAGAGACTCTTTCTTCTCCCATTCTTCCTTGAGCCGCTTGCGGTCAAGGTGAGCGTAGTGCTTGTCCTCGTCCTCATCGCTGTCCTCTATCAGCGTAACCAGCGCAGCAACATCGCCCACAGTATCAATTGCAGCGCTTGTGAGGCTATCAGCACTTTGCACAGCTTTGAGCTTACTTTCTGCCGCCAGCTCTCTTGCTCTTTCAGCTTTGAGGAGTATTCTGCG
>CADAEJ010000034.1 GCA_902786965.1 uncultured Ruminococcus sp.
CTGAACTCTCTAACACTTTTCAGTGACGGGAGCTTTGCCTCCCGTTGCTGAAAAGTCATTAAAAGGTTTAGGAAAGGGGTCTGGGGGAGAACCCTTCTCGAAAAGGGTTTCCCCCAGCTGCTCGACAAGCATACCCCGATGAATTCTGATTTATAGCAGCAGGTAACCAAGTCCCAAAAGCAGCTTGACATCTGCGCCCTGCTTGTACAGTATGTATATCAGCATACCGATGAGTGCTTTTTCCTCGTCGATCGGTATGCCTGCGACATCAAACAGCGCGCCGCTTGAAGATCTTCTGCCAAGCAGCGAACCAAGCAGAGCGTCTATACCGTCTTGCTTGTGCTGCTCGTTTTCGGCTTTATCATTATCAATAGTTGTTTCAGCGCTTTCGGAGCGTTCACCAAGAACACTCCGTGAGCGCTTTTGCATTTCCTGCACGCGCCGTATAGCCTCCTGCTTCATTTTGTCCACATTGTCAGAGTAAGCCAAACAGGTCACCTCCCAGCAGACCGCTGTCCTTTAAAAGCGGGTAGACTGCAAACAGCTTGAAGATCTTTATCAGCCTGTCTATCTTGACCTGGTTCTCCTCTTTCATCAGCGGGCGCAGAGCGAGCAGCAGGTCAACATTTTTGTCGTGCTTGTTTGCCTGCTGCATTATCGCTTGCAGCTTGAGCAGCTTTGCCATATCAAGATTTCCCGTGCTTGCAGGCGGCGACGGGGGAGGTGCCGTTTCTTGCTGCGCACCAAGACCGAGACTGCCCAGAAGCTGTGAAAAGTCGGGCTGTGAAGTTTCCTGCTGCGCTGCGGAGCTTTCCTGCGGCTCGCCGCTTGAAAGCATATTCGCAAGCTCGCCGAGTTGCTTCATGCTTTGCTCGTCATTCAGCACGCTTTGCAGTTTTGCCATAAGATCATCCATTCTATTGACTCTCCGTTTCGGTTATTTTTGCAGCTTTTTGTATATCTCCTGCGCCTGTGGGGTGGAGAGCAGCATTTCCGCGCTCTTTGGGTCTGAAAGCGCCTGACGGAGCTTTTTCTGCTTTGCCTGCGGAAGATTGCCAAGCGCCTTGTCAAAGCTTCCGCTTTCAAGCTGCGCTTTGAGTGCCTCGGGTGATGTACCAAGCTTTTTTGAAGCGATCGCCAGAAGTGCTGACATTTTCTTGGGGTCAATATTGTTGTTCATAAAAAATCTCCTTTGCAGTGTTGTTTTTATTTTATTTTTATGCTATACTTTACTATTATATGTGAGGGGGCGAAAAAGGTTGAGTAATAAAAGCAGCTTTCGCGTTGTTGCTTTTTCAGATACACACGGCAGCTTTCGGGCAGCGAACAGGATACTTCGCAAAAATCCCGATGCTGACCTTTTTATTTTCCTGGGTGACGGCGAAAATGATATAGAGCAGGTCAAGCGGCTTTATCCGCAAAAGCAGGTGTTAAGCGTTATGGGGAACTGCGACTGCTATAGTGACGCACCCAAGGAGCTGATATATACCGTCCCTGACGGACGGAAGATATTCTGTGCGCACGGGCACGAATACAGCGTGGGGTTCTCGCTTGATAACCTTTATTATAAGGCGTGCGAGGTCGGTGCGACGGTCGCATTGTTCGGTCATACGCACCAGAGGTATTACTCCTACGCTGACGGGCTGTATATCATCAACCCCGGCAGTGCAGCCTGTCCGCGTGACGGTCTTGACGCAAGCTACGCTATCATCGACTTTGCAGGCGGCGGAGTAGTCTGCTCGCACGTTGACCTCAAATAAAAAACGCCCTGCATTTGCAGAGCGCTGAAAGGTGTTATCGGTCATTGGAAGCTTGCAGTCTTCTTAACCTGTTCCAATTGAAAAAGCCGTATATATCATGCACGAGAAAGACCGCGAAGCAGGTCAGCACAGGGACGTACGAGGTGTTGTCAAGGCTTGCGGGCAGCCACAGCGCAATGAGAACGATGTCGTTCATAGCATAGGCGAGTGCGTAAAGCGCGCATCTGCGCAGCGTAAGCGATACGGCAAGGAAGCTGGTCGCCACGGAAAGCGTGCTGGGTATGATGTTTGCTGTTGCGAAGAAACGCAGGATAAAGTAAAACAGTACCGTCACGGGTATAGTCAGCAGGGCTATGATGGACAGCTCCTTGCCGTTAACGGTGCGTACCCTGACCTGTGCGCGCGAGCTTCCGTAAGGGTTTTTCAGCCATACATAAAGTGATGCCGCAGCCATTGGCGCGGTCATTCCCGCGTAGGTGAGCATTTCGCCGTAGTATCTGCGCGAGAATGATATGTACGAGTAAATGATGCTGAAAACTATTATAAGCGCCTGCCCGACAGGGTTGCCTTTTGCGCAGAGTATCAGCGATGCCGCGCCGATTAGCGAGGCGATGTAGGAGAGAGTTCCCGAGCCTTTGAATATTACGAACGCACAGGTCAGAACAGTCACGGAGACCAAAAAAAGAATTATCTCAAACGGCGTAAAATAGCCTTTCAGAGCTTTCAGCATTTTATTCATCCTTACCTTCAAAAAAATAACACCCATCACACATCTTCAAAGACCTAACGATGTGTAACGAGTGCGATAGCACCGCCTACCCGGTGGCAGTAAAATATTCTAAAGTAAACATATCACATTTTATCTGAAATGTCAAGCGAAAGGGAGATATTAAAATGGCACACAGTGTCTTAACGGTTGATATCAGAGACAAGGCTGATTTTGATAACGGGCATATCAGCGGCTCGGTGAATATGACGGCGCAGCAGCTTATGCAGTACGATCTTGATGCGAACTGCGAGGTCGTGGTCGTGTGCCGCAACGGAAGAGCAAGCGAGGCGGCGGCAGAACAGCTGCGCCAAAAAGGTGTTGATGCACGTTCGCTTGACGGCGGGTATTCCAAATGGCTGTTTGACAGCATTGACGGGAGCGACCGCAGCCGCGAGATCGAGCAGAGCATCCGCAAGAAATTTGCCCGCCCGATATGGAGCAGATTTGCACGCGCGATAATAAAATATGAACTCGTCAAGCCCGGCGACAGGATAGCGGTGTGCATATCAGGCGGCAAGGATTCGATGCTGCTTGCAAAGCTGTTTCAGGAACTGAAAGCGCATAACAAGTTCGATTTTGAGCTGCGCTTTCTTGTTATGGATCCCGGGTACAGTGCTGTGAACCGAAGCCTTATACAGAAGAACGCAGGTATACTCGGTATACCGATAGAAATATTTGAAACTAATATCTTCAACTCCGTGTTCAACGTAAGGAACAATCCCTGCTATCTTTGTGCGAGAATGCGGCGCGGTCATCTGTACAACAAGGCAAAGGAAATGGGCTGCAACAAGATTGCGCTGGGTCATCACTACGATGATGTTATCGAAACTATTCTGATGGGTATGATATACGGCGGTCAGGTGCAGACGATGATGCCAAAGCTGCACAGCGCCAACTTCGAGGGTATGCAGCTTATCCGCCCGATGTACCTGATACGCGAGGCGGAGATAAAACGCTGGCGCGATTACAACGACCTGCACTTTTTGCAGTGTGCCTGCCGCTTCACAGAGGAGAATACTGCGGTAGGGCAGTCGGGCGAGTCCGACTCAAAGAGGCTTGAGATAAAGCACCTTATCGCCGAGCTGAAGCAGCGCAACCCGCAGATAGAGGCAAATATATTCCGCAGCGTTGAGAATGTAAATCTCAATACGATAATTTCCTACAAGAAAAACGGCGAGATAACACACTTTCTCGATGGATATAACGACTGAAAAGATCCCGAAGACATAAGTCTTTGGGATCTTTTGCATTTTTGAATAAAGAAATTATCGATAAGTATAGGCTTGTGATGTAAAGAATAATTAAGCGTTTCTTTATTAATTAAAGGTTTGAATCCGCATAATAAGTCAGCTTTCTTACAATATCGTTTTCGATTATTAATTGATAAAATAAGTCAACATTAGAATTGGTTAATATGCAAAAACAAATAGGCATTTTTTGTTTATGTATACAAAATTCCGCCAAAAAAGTTGAATATTATAAGCGAAAGTGATATAATATAGCTAAAGAAAAAAGTGGTGGCTTTGAAAAAGTTGTGAAATAAAAAGGAATGAAATGGGATGATAGCATGAAAAATAGCAACAAAAAAGGTTTTACATTAATTGAATTGATTACGGTTATTATGATTATCGGCATTTTGGCGGCTATACTTGTGCCGACTATGTACAACTACATTAAAAAGGCACGTATTAAGGCTGCAATTGCAGATACAAAGGTAATCAAAACGGCAGTAGAAGCTGCACTGGTAGACCATTTTATGAATGGCGAAGGCAATACAGACGGCGCTTTAAACAAAGTTCTTTATCTTGACCAGGATACCAAAAAAGGTTTTCAGGACAGAAATTACGAAGTGGTAGGCGCTTTCACGAATTTAAGCTGGAATGTTTATAGAAGCAATTCAAAGGATTCGAGCGCATCACAGGACATTGACAGAGTCATTGCAGGCGCTTTGGATAATTCTATTTCAGAAGAATGGAAAACGGGCAAGAAAGTAAATCCGATGGGTTACAATACAAAAACTAAAAACTGCAGAAAGTATCTGAAGGATAATAATACCAATTTTGGATTAGTTGTTGTGTATAATTCGGTCGGCAATGTTCGTATGCTTCAGATTTTCCGAAACAACGTATTGGTGACATACATCGATGGTGAATATATTGTCAATACAAACGAGAACGCACACTTCGTCGGAACGGGTACATGGAGCACGGTTTATACGGATACCGGAAAAAGCTCTCCTGAAGAATTCTGCAGAGTAAATCTGTCAAACAAGCAAATAGGAAGTACCGGAAATCTGGGTGGTTGGTACTAAACTGCACTGCATCTAATGTTGTGAATATTTTGCCGGTCTCTCAACTCTCAGCAGACACCCGGGAATTGTTTATGCTCGATTACCGGTGCTGAAGAACTCTGCAAATCTCTAAACTTTCCATTATAATTTCTTATGTGAAAAGCAGTCCGTTCCGGGCTGCTTTTTTATTGGGATAAAGAAAGCCCCTGAAAAAGTTCCAGGGGCTTTAATGATATAGAATAACTTAGTCTGATTATCTCTTCGAGTTAACCCCGAATGTTCGGCTAACCCGGAACGGGTATTCAGGCATCTTACATTAAATTATAGTTTTCTTTAGAAAATGCCGTAAATACGGCGTTTCGATTGAGTTACAAGAACTGCGGTTCTGCTAATTTTCAAAGTCTCTGCCGTCCTCTTGTAACCAAGTTGACCACTACTTGACCTTAATTGACCAATGCTATTGCATATCTCTGTACTAAATTTGAGAACTGTGGTGAGAGCCTTTGAGAGCTCCACACACGAAAGGAAGATCATTATGACAATAGCAGAAAAACGTGAGATCGTAAACGCAATCATTAACCTTTTGCTCCAACTGACCGCCGAGGAAAAAGTGCAGGAACAGCCTGCAACATCATCAAAGCCTGTCAAAGCTCCTGCACAGTCGGTCAAGATGCTGACTATCAAGGAGTGTACCGAGCTGATCGAAGGTATCTCCGAGCACTCTATCCGTATGCTGATAGCACAAGGCAAGATCAAAGCGTTCCGCACAGGTGAGGGTGTCCGTGGCAAATATCTCGTCAACAAGGAAAGCCTGCTGTCTTATTTCAGCGGTAGCGAGGAGGTGTGAGCTATGAGCAGAACTATCCTCGATGATCTTTACGATTACGATCTGTTTCACCTGACCGAGATTGAAGATACAGACGGAGCATACAGAGTAGCCCTCGACAGGCTCGTCAAGGCAGAAGCTGAACTGAAGAAAGCCTATCCCGACAACACTGTAATTCTTGACGAATATCAGACAGCGAACATTGAGCTGCATAATCTCTCCAACCGTAATGAGTTCCGCAAGGGCTTCAAGGTCGGCGCACAGCTTGTTCTTGAAATGATAAAGCCAATTAAATGAACACTATTTTCAAAATATAATATATATATTGCAAATAATCACAAAATAATACGTTTGATATGTTGGTTGTTCCCTTGCCATTGGCGAGGGAACATTTCTTTGTTCATAGAAGTAGAAATGGCTATGAATCACGGGCAATATAATGAGAAGTTACACGAAACTACATATATCATTTTGAAAATATAGAAATTATTTTGAAAATAGTATTGACATTTGCAGAATAATATGATAAGATAGAATAAACACACGGGAGGTGTCGAATTATGGAAAAAGAAACTAAGCGAGAAAAATTTGTAAGATTGGCTGAAGCCAGAACAAACAAGATAATTGATATGATTCAGCTCTTAGGAAACTGTTCCAACCAGGCTACCTATGAGTACACATCGCAAGACGTTGACAAAATCTTTTCTGCTATTGAATCTGAACTCCGTGAAGCAAAGAAAAAATTTGCTAAACCTGAATTGATAAAGAGTACTAAGTTTACACTTGATTGAGAGGTGACATGAATGTTCACATTAAACCGCTGGAATTATCCTTCAAATAATAACGGAGCTGTATCGGGCATCAACGATTCAGGAATAGAGACCTTCAGTGGAACAAAGATAAAATCTCTTGCAAGAGAGATCTGTCAGAATTCACTTGACGCAAATATTGATGATTCGCTGCCTACAAGAGTTGTTTTCCGACTGTTTGAGATACCCGTAAGTAGTATTCCTGACATAGACGGTTTGAAGCAAGCGTTAAAGCGTGCCAGCGAATTTGGACCGAATCAAAGAACTCCAAAGGCAAAGGAGTTTTTCGATAATGCTCTGAAAGCTACCAAAAAAGAAAAAATTGTTTGTATGCGTATAAGCGACTTCAACACCAGCGGATTGTCAGGCTCAAAAGCTTCTGACGAAGAACCTTCACCGTGGAGAGATCTCACAAAATCGCAAGGTGCATCTGAGAAAAGCGGCTCAAATGGTGGTTCATTTGGAATTGGTAAATTCGCTCCCTATGCTTGCTCTTCATTAAGAACGGTATTTTATAGTACGCTGGATAGTAGCGGAACAGAAGCGTATCAAGGTGTTTCCAGACTTACAAGTTTCAAAGATGATGAGGGAGATACAAAGCAAGGTGTTGGGTTTTACGGCAAAGACAAAAACTCACCTATCTATGAGCAGTTTTCCCTTGATCCTGATTTCTCCCGTTCATCTGAAAGCGGTACAGACCTGTTTATCCTCGGTTTTGTTGCTGAAGAGGAATGGAAAGAAAAAATGATAGCATCAGTTCTTGACGGCTTTTTATATGCAGTGCATACTGGAAAGCTCGTTGTAGATGTTGATGGTATTGTTATTGATAAAGACAGCCTTGCTGATACTGTCTCTAAATACCAGAATTACTGTGAGGAATATGCTAACGAATATTATAAGGCATTAACTTCCACCTCTGAGGAGGATGCTAAGGTATTTGAAGAGGACATTCTCTCTATGGGTAAGGTAACCTTATATCTTATTTTGCAGCATGATATGCATCGTAAGGTAGCAATGGTTCGTAAGACTGGAATGAAGATACTGGATAGAGGTCATATAAGCGGTTTGATCAAATTCAGTGGATTGCTTTATATTGAGGGAGAAGAACTTAATGTATTTCTCAGGACTATGGAGAATCCGCAACACACAAAGTGGGAATACGATAGAACCGATGACCCTAAGAAGGCAAAAACTGTAATCAAAGCTCTGGGCGATTTTATCAGACGTTGCCTTGAAGAGCTCAAAAATGATAGTAGCGACGAAGCGTTAGATCCATCCGTAGGAGAGTATTTGACCGAGGAACGTGATGAAGGTTCACCTGAAGAAAAAGCAGAAGGATTAACTGATGAGGTCAAAGAAATACGTCGAAAAGTAGTTGTTGTCCGTAAGCCTAAAGAAGATGATTTCAGCATTCCAGGCGAAGGCACTACAAGTGTAGATGACGAAGATGGAGATATCACTGAAGATGATGTTCCCGGAACTGGTGGAAGAGAAGGTGACGGCACGCCCAAACATGGAAACGGCGGCGGTGGTAGCGGTTTTGGTAACGGGGGCGGACCTCATCCGACAGAGCATAAAAAGAGCTCTGCTGGTATTGCCCCATCAAAGCTTAGAATCATGGCTGATAATAGCAAAACAGGAAGCTATATGATCCAGTTTACTCCTTCGGCTTCAGCAGAAGATTGTAGTCTCGCTCTTTTTCTTTCTGCCGAATCCGATAAGTATAATGCCGATATTGTTGCAGCAGAAAATTCTGTTACAGGCGAAACCTTAGAGGTAAGCGGTAATTCAATCACCAAGCTGACTTTTACCGAAAATGAAACATTAAAAATCAAAGTGACCATCAACTATAAAGATTACTGTTCAATGGAGGTGAGAGCGTATGGACATAAAGTATAAACTTTACCCATATCCTGTCTTGGCTGATTACTCCGATGATTATATTGACCGTTCTTTTAACACATCAATCGATATGGTTAGGGTCGATTATAACCTGAGACTTGATTTTGTATCGGAGCTAACATCAGAAACGATCAAAAAACTCATTTCTGATGGGAAAGCAAACTATGTTTATCACCTTGAATGTGCACAGACTGGTTTTAGACACGTTATTATCACCTCAAACACAGAAGAACGTTTCCCGCTTGATAAGCGCTTAGTTCGTGGAAAACTGCAAGTATGTACCTTCATTGTAGCTAAAGAAGACCTGCACAACTATTCCAGCGATGAATTCCATAATGATTATGCAGGAATGCAGTTTGAGATCGAAGCGGGTTGTGTTATCGCCGTTGGTACACAGGTGAATTTTGACATACAGAAAGATACGGAAGATATTGCCAACCTTCCTTCGATTTTCAGCATTATCAGAAATCCTGATATGGATGTGAGAGAAATGCTTGTGGAGTATGAAAGCAATAAAATAATCATAAAGCTACCTTTCAACGATTTTTCTACATATAAACAGCTCAGTAGAGATTCAAACAACAATCATATCTTGAATGCATTGACTGTTATACCAGCACTTACCTTTGTAATGAGCGAATTGAAACTCAGAACTGTCGATGAGCGTTCGGAAATTGATTATGGGTGGTATCGAACCATAAAAAACGCATTGCTGAAAACTTTTGATATAGATGTTGAAAGCGATGATTACAGTGAGCTGAATGCTCTTGAATACGCACAAAAACTAATAAATAGCCCTATTCCAGAGGCATTCAATTCTTTGTTCTCTGGTAACGAAAGTGATGGTGATGAGTAATGAAGCTATACTTTATAGAGCAAGATGATCTCGATATTATAAAGACTAACCTCACCACCTGGGCTCCAAACTTTAAGGAACCTTCACCTGAATGGCTTGTCGAGTGGTTCAAGAAAGAATATGATACTTGCCTGCTGAAAGAAAGCAAGTATGATATTCCTGACTTTAAGCTCGATATGTCTAAGGAAAAAGAAGAACAGACAGATGCTGAGAATGCACAGATAATATACGAGAATCTTAAATTTTTGTCTGATTCTCAAGCATCTGATGAACGACTTTGGGCGGGATTATGTATCGGTAACTTTTGGGAATACACTCAATACCGTTGGAGAATAAAGAAGAAATGTACGCCTGATTCAATAAAGCAACATTATATGTTTGCTTACGGTGTAAGACGCTCCTTGATCAGAAATGCTATTGCTCGTCTTTGGTGGATAGGCAGACTCACTTACGATGAAAATCGTGACGATAAATATGAGCTAACAAGATTTGTATGTGAGCATAATGATCATATCATGCATATTTTGGAGCGAAATACATCTAATAATCCAATGATTATCCAGGCATTTATTGATGGTATCCTCGCCGCAAGAGCTGAAGGACTTAACATAAATACTGATATAGTAGGCGATTTGTCAGGTTACCTGAATCTCCTTGGTGGTGTGTATATACTTGATTGTCTCCCCAGGGAGCGTATAAAAGAAAAGATACTGAATAAAGCTCGTGAAATCGCAAAATAACAAAAGGGCAAGTGCTTTTCACTTGCCCTTAGATTTAATTGTCTAACACTTTTATGATACTCTCAGCTATTGCCTTTGCAAGAAATGGTGGTACAGCATTTCCTACTTGCTGATATTGAGCATCTTTTGTACCCTCGAAAACAAAACTATCGGGGAAAGTCTGCAATCGTGCTGCCTCTCGGATAGAAATAGCTCGATCTAATGTTGGATGAATCCACATAGACTTCCTCACGTTTACTACCGTTCCGCTTGGTTCATCGTACACTAAACGCATATAGATTGTGTTTTGTGTCCTTTCTGCGTTGCTGTATGTTGCTTTTAATTCATCGGAGAGATCATGAAAATTCTGTCCTTCTTTAAGTGCCTTGAAACGAGCCATGGCGGTATCTCGTGTTGCGGTCGATATATGGTTATAAAGCAACTTCCTTCTCAATACTTTTGCCAAATCACTTATATTTTCAGAAGGAGCAGGAAGATGAATGACAGGTGTGCCAATTTCATAGAATGCCGGAACACTTTCAAGATCTTCTATAGCATCCCGGACTGTATGATACTCTCCATCTGTAAACTTAGCTTTAGGTGGTATATACTCCGTTGAAACTGATTTTGATACACCTACAATAACAAATCTCTCTCTTTTTTGAGGAGCTCCATAATCTGCAGCATTTAATGTCATTGGAGTAAGCGTATAATCGTTTTCAAGAATCCCCTTAATATAATCGAAGACGGCATACGATTTTACGATAATGCTTAATGCCCCATTGTCATTTAAATCATAATCGAATACATGGATATTGTTTTCTCTGAGTTCATTCATTTTGCGAAGCATTCTTTGAATGAATAATGCTGGCTCAACTGCTTTTACTACATCGTTAAATTCAAGCTGTCTATCACTATTGTAAGCTACGATCATCTGTGCCATATTGTAATCTATACGAGTGACCGCTGGCGTATCATCTGCTAATTCGACTTCATTTAGTGCTTTTAATGCTTTTAGTAAAGCACTCTGATGTTTTTCTAAAGCCTTATCAAATTTTGGCTGGTTGATACGATATCTATATAGGATAG
This sequence comes from uncultured Ruminococcus sp., assembly GCA_902786965.1. Classification (GTDB taxonomy): domain Bacteria; phylum Bacillota; class Clostridia; order Oscillospirales; family Ruminococcaceae; genus Hominimerdicola. The sequence continues at coordinate 11,021 of CADAEJ010000034.1, forward strand.
TAACTATCTTGAATAATCTTTCATCCCATGAGAATAGCTCTATATTGTTCAAGTCCTTAACAAATTGTTTGATATCCGGAATATCAACACCAGCAGGTATAATCTCAATGCTATCTTCAGACAAATCCAAATTCATAACAATATCATTGTCCAAATCGTCTTCATCAACAATAAACCTATGCACATTTGAACGTAGCATAGCTACATTTTCCATAACGAATGCGGTGGGTTTTAACTCGCAAATAGCTCTAACATATTCTTTAACAAGACGATTATTCATGCTGATGATAGTAGAATGTTGCCTATTTGCGTTAGAAAAACCCTGACACGGTGGGCCGCCTATCACAACATCAATATCTCCAAATGATTCTTTTATCTCCTCATAATCAATCGCCCTTACATCAGAATAAAGACGAGTGTTTTTGTGATTATGTTTATATGTCTTTCTGGCATTAGGGTTGTTTTCCGCCGCCGCAACTATCTCGAAACGCTTAGTCTGCGTAAAGCCTAAACTTAGCCCCCCAGCACCAGCAAATAAATCAACAACATTATATTGCTTCATATCCGCCTCCTATGAGCCTATCTTATTATTATACCAAAAAATAATAAAAAAATCAATGCTTTCAGATGATTTTTTTGCGACAGCATCTTTATTCGTCAGAGCACATATCAAGTCCATGGATCAGTTGGATATACACACACTCGTTTCTTTCTCTTTCTTCTCCCTCGGTACACATCATTTCTCTAAGGAAGAAATCCTTGGCATCTTCATAGTTTGACCACTCTGTGCGTTTTCCATTACAAATTGTGGTAACATTACGTTTTTTAGGCATAGCTAATTCTGGCGTTTTCAACATATTAAAACCTCCTGATATATAGTGGTTATAATTATAGCTGCTTAATCTCAAAAAGTCCAGCTCTACAAGAACTTTGTAATAATTCTTGTGCAGAGCGCAGCAAAACCAGAATAATACCCAGTGCAATGCGCTAAACAGCAACTTTGATTCCGTTGGAGTCAAGGTTGCTTTTTTATTGTCAAATAAGCTGTTTCCCTACCACTTTTCAATTTGATTATCAATAGCATCAACGAGCAACAAGTATGCTTCTTTCCATTGTATCACATTGCCAGGAATTATACTGTTTAGTCTTTCATTCTCACCATTTCTCGATGTATCAGCTTCATGAACAATTTTATGTCTTCGACTAACTGCTTTGTCTATATCCAAATAATATTTAGTCTCCATATTCTTGAATTCACTTAAATCAAGATTAATTCTGGAAGCCCAAGCACAGATTTCAGAAAAATTATTAAAAGTTGTCCTGCTCATATACCCATTAATTGAGACTTCAAATAAATCTCCAATTGTTTGATCTTTGAATTCCATTAAAGAATATAGGGTATACTTAACATTTCCTTTTTTTCCGGCATCGTCAGGAAGGACAATGCTCTCAAGCGTTTTTTCATCCCCTCGTATTGGTAACCAATGAGTAATTACACATCTATAGTACTCTTCAAAAGATGAGTGAAGCAAAACAGTTGCTGCCCTCAACATATCAGTAAGCTTATAATCTTTTGCATTATTTTCGCCTTCATTTTTTAGCTTAGAGTATAGATTGCACAAACTATCTACTCTATCAAGATTAGTCACAAAGATTTTTTTGTAGTCGGTCATTGTTTATCCTCCGTTATTATTTTTCACTAAACCTCTCAACAAGCTCCTCCGCCATAGCCTTTATCTCCGCCTTATACTTAGCTGAGAGGTCTTCAAGCTCCTTGGTGGGGAGACCGTTGCGTATCAGGCGTTTTTTGAGCTTATCCATATCGTCCATACGCTCCTGCTTCGCCTGCATAAACTCGTCAAACTCGGCAGGGTGATACTTCTCAATGCCAGCTTCTACGAGTTTCTTCTTATATCCGCGGACATAGGCATCATAATCACGCTTCACAGCGGAGTAAGCCTTGGTGTTCTCCTTGTATATGGCTTCCTTCTGCTGTTTCTGAGCTTCGATACACTCAGGAGCGTGACAGCAGACCTCGCCTTCTGTTCCGAGGAACAGCTTGTGGCAGAATCCGCACTCACAGACAGTCCACTTGTTTTTGTGAACGAGCTGCCCGACCTCTGCAAGGACAGTCAGCAGGCAATTATCGCTTTCACTGAACACATTGAATGTATAATCATCGGCTGCAATTATCGTTCGTCCAGGCTGAATCATGAAATGCTCCATAGTCACCTTGTAGCTGAAATACGCATCACTGCACATCAGAGTGAACTGCGTATCCATATACTCCATGAGCTTTCGGGCAACTTCGTCCTGTATCTTTCTTCTGTTGAGCTTGGCGATAACAACGTCATTCGGTTTCAGCAGGACGTACCTTTCCCTGTCATAGAACTCAATAACAGAGCAGACATAGCCACGGAAGAAAACATTTTCCCCATACTCAACCATGAACCTTGCTATCATATCATCGGTGCTGACATCAATGCTCCTGTCGATACGCAGAGCACTGTTGAGCCTGTTCCTGAAGGCATCGTAGGGCTCGGTATGCTCGCAGAAAACCATATGCTGATTCATCAGCTCGTCAAAGGTGTACGTCCTTGTATTCAGGACAGCACCGTGAACGCTTTCATCGGTATCATCAACAGACTGTGCGATATTTATCGTGCGGTCTGTTTCGTTTATACGGTAAATTGTGGTAGTTCCCATACGCTCTCCTCGCTTTCGGTATCTTTTTCCATTATAGCATATCACACGCAATATGTCAATTATAATGCGTATTATAGCGTGATAAATAGCGTGTTTGAAAATCCTTTGCGTATTCTTTTGCGTAAATACGCAAAGTACGCACAACCCCTCCGAAAATAATGTTACAATGTTCATGTCAGCAGGCGACGGTCGGCTGACAGCAGAGAAAACCGGAATAACTTACAGGATATACAATGATTATCCGTTGTAAATACAGTTTTTTCTGCCCTTATTATAGAAGCGCTTCTGATTTTATAAGAAAGGACGATGAAGAATCGTTGAACAATGAAACCCAGTGGGCGCAGCCCACACCCCTCCGTCCCGACGGGACGAACCTCCTACCGTTCCCAGTGAACGCTCTGCCGCCTATTATAGGAGATATGGCGCAGGCGATAGCAACAACCACCTCAACGGACGTTGCAATGGCAGGCACTTCGATACTCTCGGCGGTGAGCTACTGCTTTTCGGGAGTGTACCGAATGTCGGCAAAGCGTGACCATACCGAGCCGCTGGTGCTTGACATATTAACGATAGCAGAGCCGAGCTTCAAGAAGTCTCCCGTCATGTCGCTGATAAAGCGTCCGTACATTCAGTTCGCTCACGACTGGAACGAGAGCAACAAGCAGGACATCTTCACTTCTCAGGCGGAACGCAAGCTGTTGCAGAGCAAGCTCGAAGCCCTTGAAAAGAAGAAAGACGTTACCGCTGAGGAGATAGCAAAGCTGCAAACAGAGCTGAGTAATATCCCTGCAAGCAAATTCCGCAGGATAGCGGTGGACGATGTTACGCCCGAATCCCTTGTGAACCTGCTTGAAGAAAACGGCACTCTGCTGATGATCTCGGACGAAGCCGGAATGCTCGGTAATTTCAGCGGACGATACAGCAACAACGTGCCGAACCTCGACCTTTTGCTGAAATCGTGGAACGGCGAGACCTACATCAGCGACAGAGCGACAAGGGCGAGCATTGTACTGAAAAAGCCGTACATGAGCATCTGCCTTGCCTGTCAGCCTTATGTCTTTGACAGTATGATAAACAATCCTGTTTTCAGGGGCAGCGGTCTGATAGCGAGGTTCATGTATTGTTTCCCTGTCAGCAATATCGGTTCACGAAAATATGATACGCAGGCTGTTCCCGAACAGGTCGCTGAGAGCTACAAGAACCTTGTGTACAAGCTCCTCGGAGCAAAGTTCACCTATCACGATGAAAAGGAGCTGTATCTGCATTTCGATGCAAAGGCTTACGGCGAGTTTGTTGACTACTACAACAACTTCATTGAGCCGCACCTTGTTACGGATATGGCGTTCTGCAAGGACTGGGGCGGCAAGTATCACGGAGAGCTACTCCGCCTGTGCGGTATCATTCACTGCATCAAGTGTGCGCTGAACGATGTGAACCCTGTGGAGAACCGTGTGACACTGGATACGTTCTGCAATGCTATCGAGATAGGCGAGTATTTCCGTGAACAGGCGATATACGCTTACAGTCTCGGTGACGTTGACCTCGGAACTATAAAGGCAGAACGTGTACTGAACAAGATTCGCTCCAAGCATATTCGGCAAATAAGGCAGAACGACCTGTACAAGCTGTGCCGCTGTACGCTGTTCAAGAACGCCGCCGACTTTGCTGAGACAATGGAGATGCTGGAGGAATACGGCTATCTCCGCCGTGAGACCGTTCCGGCAGCAAACGGCTGTAACCGTTCGGGGGTAATGGTCTATATCAATCCCCACATCCGTACACAATAAACATTTTAGACATTATAGGAGCTATTGTGCTTAAAATGTCTAAAGTTCACAACTATAAAAAGAGAAAGAGGTATTTTACTATGTTAACAAGAGAACAGAAAGAGACAATGCTGAACCAGATACTGGAGCTTATGACAGCTATCGCCTACGATGAGCCTGTGGAGAACGCTCCTGCGCCTGAGAAGAAGCCTGAAAAGGTGAAGATGCTGACCGTCAGGGAGTGTACCGAGCTTATTGACGGGCTTTCCGAGCACACCGTCCAGTATGCTTGTGGCTCAGAACAAGATCAAGTATATCCGCACAGGCGAGGGAGTCCGTGGCAAGATACTTGTCAATAAGGCTGACCTGCTGAACTATCTCCAGAACTGAGGGGGTGGGATATATGGTGAGCATTAATGAGAACGAGCTTAACAGCGGTGACGATGAGCTTTTCGACAAGATGATCTCAGTCCTGCGTCAGCGTGGCTTATATGCCGCTGATAACAAGGACTTCGATCCCTGTCATTACCTGACCGAACAGGAGCAGACTGTCTTCAAGGAGGCTATCGACTTCTACAACAAGATACCGTTCTGAGCGTGACGGTATTCGAGCAAGTAAAATCTGCTGTTGATATGAGAACTGTTGCAGAGGGATACGGCTTACATATTGACCGTGGAGGTATGACGCTTTGTCCGTTTCATGATGAGCGCACTCCCTCTGCAAAGATCTATCCCGATAATCTTCATTGCTTCGGCTGCGGAGCACACGTTGATGTGATCGGATTCACACAGAAAATGTTCGGGCTGGTGGGTGCTATTGATGCAGTTAAAAAGCTCAATGACGATTACGGTCTGCACATTGATATTGGCAAAGCTCCGACTGCTGAGGAAGTGTCCGAGTATCAGAAGCGTGTGCAGGAAAAAATGAGTATGAAGTATGGGAGAAGTCGGCTTGGCGAACACTTAACGATTACCTGTGGCTGATGCGTGAATGGAGACAGTATGCTCCTGCATCACCTGATGAAAAATGTGATGAAAGATTTGTGTATTCCCTGCATCACTTGGACTACGCAGAGCACCTCTGTCTGGAGTTCATAAGCTTCAATAAAGCAGGTCGGCTTTCCATGAATAATATCGTGTCTGAGATAGCAGATTTTCTGAAAAATATGAGGGCTGATTTTTGAAAAAATTATCACTTCCGATATGTGATTTTTTCAAAATTGTAATGCGGATTTCTCGCATTATGTACCCACATTTTCGGCTGCTCCGCCAGCCGTTCAGCCTCGCAGAGCCACAATAGCATTTTTGATAGTCGTGTATGCAGCTGTCAAAAGTGCTTTGGGGTTACTGGCGGCGCACCGCAAGTAATTCCGGCTCTCCGAGCCGTTTGGTTTGCCGATATGCTTATCGTTGCAAGCCGATCCGTCCGTCAGGACTTTGCGTCAGCAATTCCCTCATCAGAGGGTTAAGATACATATTAAGGAGAGAGAAAAATGAACGTAAAATCTATCTCGATGTGCGAGGGTAAAGGCAGCCTTTCACATAACAACCGGGAGTTCACTGCCAGGAACATAGACAGCACCAGAACGCCGAACAACATCGTGTTCGTTCAGCAGGCTCTGAGTGACGCTTATCACCAGCTTTTTGATGAAGCGGTCGAGAAAAACAATGCCCGTCAGAAAAGGAATGACAGGAAGATACACAACTACTTTGAGCACCTGTTCAACCGCCTGCCGAGCAAGAGTGTTATCACAGGTACGAACAAGCAAAAGAGCTTCTACGAGCATCTTGTTTACATCGGAACAAGAAAAGACACAGCAGTCGGCACTCCCGATGCTGAAATCACAACAGAGTGCCTGCGTGAATACATGGAGGGATTTCAGGCGAGAAATCCAAACCTTTATGTGTTTAATGCGGTGCTGCATCTCGATGAATCAACACCGCATCTTCACATCAACTATATCCCCGTAGGTCACTTCACCCGTGGGCTTGAAGTCCGCAATGCCAAGAACAAAGCTTTGGAGGAAATGGGCTTCGGGAATGATGCAAAATCGAATGACCGCTGGAGGAGAAGTGAGTGGGATATTTTAAAGAATATCTGCAACGCTCACGATATTGAGATCAGCGAGCCGAAGAAGTCCAGAGGATACAGCTACACGGTCGAGGAGTACGGCGAGCATCAGGACAGGATAAATGCCCTCAATGCCGAGATTGAAAGGCTTATTGCTGAGCGTGATGAAGCTGTTGCCGAGTTTGAAAAGGTGTCCAGGAAAAAGGTGAAGCTGACTGAGATAGACAGCGTGGAGACTGGCAAGACCGTGTTCGGCGGTAAGGTGACTGTCTCTCAGGAGGACTGGGACAACGTGTCCGACCTTGCAAAGAAAGAAGTCGCATCTCAGAAGCAGACTAAGAAGCTCCGTAAGGAACGTGATGAAGCTGTTCAGGAGCGTGATAAGCTGAAAACACAGTTGGCAGCAGTCTCCTCGGAGCTTTCGGAGTACAAGAAAAAGGAGGAAAACAAGCGTTATTTCTCCCGTGAAAAGCAGAACGCCGAAGCTCAGCGTATCAAGCGTGAGGAACAGCTCTCCCGTGACCTGCAAAAGGCAAGGGCTTTCATAACCGCCTGCGGGCTGGCTGAGGATTTTGCCCGGTACAAGTATAACAAAACAAGAAGCACAGAGTTAGAATAAAAGACGAAAAGCTATGGCATATCTCGAAAGGCGCTTGACAAAGAGAGAATAGTGCGCTACAATGCTAAATACAGAGATATGCCATAGTGTAAATTTGGAGGGATTTACATTGGCAAATATAACAAAACGTGGAAACACATTCCGTATCAGGGTGTTTGTCGGCTACGATATGAACGGCAAACAGCTTGTAAAATCAACGACCTTCACTCCGCCTGTCGGAGTGACTGAAAAGAAAGCCGAGAAGCTGGCTCAGGAATACGCTTTTGAGTTCGAGAGACACTGCAAGGGTTACTCTCTGCTCAATGAGAATATGCGATTTTCCGAGCTTGCCGACTGGTATTTCACAAACTATGCTCCCCAGGGGCTGAAAGAGAGCACCGTCTACACCTATTGGGGGCAGTATAAGAATCACATCGAGCCTGTTCTTGGCAACGTAAAAGTCAAGGACATAAACGCTCCCAGGCTGACGCAGATAATGCAGTCCTATGACCTGAACCCTGCGACTGTCAAGAAGCTGTATGTCATTGTGCAGAGCATTTTCCGCAGGGGAGCAGAGCAGGGCTTTATCCGTGACACTCCCTGCCGTAATGTGGTACTGCCGAAACGTAAGAAAAGCCGCAAAAACAAGGCTTTGGAGGAAGATAAGCTCAAAAGGTTCATGTCATACCTTGAAAGCAAGCCCTGGGACGAGGATTTCAAGCGTATTATAAAGGTTCTGCTGTACACGGGTATGCGTTCTGGTGAGTGTCTTGGACTTGCGTGGGAGGACATTGACTTTGAGCACAACACGATCTCCATAAACCACACGCTGACCGATATAGGCGGAAAGCATGAGCTAACCGATCCTAAGACCGAGAGCAGTATCCGCATCATTGGTATGGGGCAGGAGCTGAAAAAGGTTCTTCTCGCACAGAAAGAGTATATCGAAAAGCTGAAACTCGCCCTCGGTGATGACTTCGCTCATCCCGAAATGGTGTTTGTGTCCGCAAGAGGGAACTACCGTGACCGCAATTCAGTGTATCAGTCCCTCAAACGCTTCACCAAAGGAACTGAGTTCGAGGATATGACTCTGCATCAGCTTCGACACTGCAACGCTACAATGCTCCTGAACAGCGGTATCGACCTGAAAGTTGTCTCGGAGCATCTTGGACACCGTGACGTAAATATTACCGCAGAAATCTATGCTGATGTTCTGCGAAAAACAAAAGCCCGAACTGCTGAGCAGATCGAGCTGTGCCTTGCATAAACCGCCTTAGCTACGCACGGCATAATAAAAACCTCCCTGCGCAAACAGGGAGGTGATTGACTTGACCAATAGTTGACCAAAGAGTTTTGGAACACTCGCAAAGTGCGTAAATACGCAAGTTTTGAGGTGTCTGATTATCTCTTTGAGAACTGTGGAGCACGACGAGCTGCTTTCAAGCCGTACTTCTTTCTTTCCTTCATTCTTGGGTCTCTTGTCAGGAAGCCTTCCTTCTTGAGAAGAGGACGGAAATCGTCGCTTGCCTGAAGCAGCGCTCTTGAAAGACCGTGTCTGATAGCGCCTGCCTGACCTGTAACTCCGCCGCCTGCAACTGTGCAAACGATGTCATACTTGTCAACGGTGTTTGTAACGCCGAATGGCTGACGAACGATGAGCTTGAGAGTCTCAAGACCAAAATAGTCATCAATATCTCTGCCGTTTATTGTAATTTTACCTGTACCCTCGTAAACACGAACACGGGCAACAGAATGCTTTCTTCTACCGGTGCCATAGAAATATGGCTTCTTTGATTCGTACATCTATATTGCTCCTTTCAATTACAGTTCGTATTTAACAGGCTTCTGAGCAGCGTTGTTATGCTCAGCACCCTTGTAGACTCTGAGTCTCTTTGCGCAAGCTCTGCCAAGAGAGTTGTGTGGGAGCATACCTGTTACAGCGATAGTCATTGCTCTGTCGGATTCCTCAGCCATGAGCTTGGAATACTTGATCTCCTTCAGACCGCCGATCCAGCCTGTGTGCCATCTGTAATACTTGTCCTCAAGCTTTGTGAGAACAGCCTTGTCCGAATTGATGATGATAACGTGGTCGCCGCAGTCAGCGTGAGGTGCAAAAGTTGGCTTGTGCTTGCCTCTGAGAATGTGAGCAGCCTTAGCAGCAACTCTACCAAGTGACTGACCCTCTGCGTCGAGAACATACCATGTGCGGTTGATATCCGCAGCCTTTGGCATATAAGTTGACATATGTTTTCCTCCGTTCAAATTTTGAATAGTCAGTTTCCGCAGAAATGCCTGCGGACTCGCAACATTTGATATTATACTAAATGCCGTATGATTTGTCAAGAGTAAAAACGCCGAATTTTTAATTTATACCACTCATTCTCTCTTAATCTCTCTGTTTTTCTCCGTTTCTCTCGATTTCTCGTTTTTCATTTCACTTTTGAACTGTATATTAACAGCCCCGAAAACAAGGCGTTTCGGGGCTGTGTTTTGTGCGATATTACAAGTTGTCGTCGTCCAGCGCTCTTATGAATCCTTCAAAATCATTGCCTGCCCAGAAGATATCCTGCTCGTCAACAGAGCAGGGATCTATCGCACAGTAGGTCTGTGTTTCGGGCTTGTAGCCGAAAAGCGAGCCGCCGAGGTCGGTGCCGAAGATGTATATGCCGTCGAGATACTCAAAGATGTTGTAGTCAAGGTTGAACTGCTCAAGCTCCTCAAGCGGTACAAGCTGAAGATACGCGTTCTCGCCGACAGCGCCCTCGCCGCCGTTGTGTGCGTGCATAAATTCAAGATAGTCGCGCGGCAAAGGCATACCGTGGACCTGCGTAATATCGCAGTCGGTAGGCGGATCAAACTCAAATTCGGTAAACATATCGTTCATATCAATTCTCCTTTTTGGAGTTGTCTGCCGATGATGATGAATCATCTTTTTTGCCGTAGTTTATAAAGACCTCTTTGTAGAAATCCTTTCTGCCGTCTGCATCAAGTGTCTTGCCGTCCTGTTCAACGCCCGTTATCAGAAAAGAGTGGAATGTGAACCCGTCGTGTTCGAGCTTGAAGATTATTTTGAACTCCTTTGATCCGTGTTCGCCTGTGGCGGTGATCTCATAGCCGTAGCTTTTCTTTTCTGTATGCCAGTCAACTTCTTTTGACGAGTAGGCTTTCACGCACTCGCCGATAGAATACTGACTTCGTCCCGAAAAGTTATCAAGCTGCGTTACAGACGTATTGGGGATCATATCGCTTACGTTTTCAGCGCTCAAGCGCAGACCTTTCACAAGCCCGTTTGTGAGCAGTGCGCCTGCGATAAGCGTTATGCTTGCAACGCACAGCATAGATTCTCCGCCGACGAGCGACTGCCTTTTATAAATGTACAGAGGCGGCAGCAGATATGTTTTGCCAAGTGCGGCGGTGTTTATATCCCGATCAGCGAGCATTCTTTTGTCAAGCGCGCAGGAAACGCACATAAGCACCACTACCAGCACCCACAGCACAACAGCGACCGTGAACGAGTATGCGTATCTTTCCAGGAACAGACCGATCACAGGCAGAAATACCGTGTAAAGAATATATCCGATCGGCACCTTTATTTTATTGGTGATTCCGTCATTGACGCTTGGTGTTTGAACGAACATGATTTGCCTCCGAATAGATGATAACACCATTATATAATATTTTGCGAGAATAATCAAGTAGTCAGTATGTGAAAAATACACAAAAAAACGATTTGATGCTTTGTTAAATTCATAAAGTGCATTGTTGACAAATTAGGTGAATTGGTGTAATATTAACCGTGTGAATTATTAACTCTATAAATATTTTACCGTGTAAAATAAAAAGGAGGGTGAAGATTTGAACCAGGAAGTCGAAAATCGACTGCATAAGCTGATGATAACACACAGAGAACTCAAAACTGCACTAAAGTCGTACAAAGGCGAACACGTCCTGCGATATGGAGAATTCGGTGTGATGATGAGTATGTTGGAGTACGCTGCTCACAGCGGCAAACCGCTTGTAAACACAGGCGTGCCTATGAAGATACTGTCTGATGAGCGCAACTGCACTCCTGCAATGATAACCAAGCTGATAACAGGTCTTGAAGAGCAGGGCTATGTAAGGCGCGAGCTTTCTACCGATGACCGCAGGGGAGTCAAGGTGTGCGTGACGCAAAAAGGCTATGAGATCTGGCAGCAAGAGCATTTGCGGTATCACAGGTGGCTTGATGAAGTCGGCGAAAAAATGGGAATGGACAATATGTACAAGCTGCTGGAGCTTGCCGAGCAGTTTGTGAGATGCTGCAAAGATATGGTCGAACAAAAAGATAAAAAGGAGAAAGACAATGGGTAAACTTATCAAGTATCTGGGAAGATACAAGCTGCAGTGCCTGCTTGTGCTGGTGCTGCTTGTGGTACAGGCGCTGTGCGACCTTGCACTGCCTGACTACACAGCAGACATTATGGACACGGGCATAATGCAAAAGGGTGTTGACAGGGTATCGCCCAAGGTAATAAGCGAAAGCTCTATGAACGATATAATGCTGTTCGCGAAGGATGAAGAGAAGGCTGTGATAGACCGCAGCTACGAGCTTATCGACAGTATCAGCGATACAGATACCCTTCCGCTGAAAAGCAAGACTTCAAGCGAAAAGGTGTACAAGCGCACAGCCGATGACAAGGATAAGCTTGACGAGCTTGACAAGGCTATGCAGACACCTATTGCGGTGTGCGCTATGGCAAAGCAGATGGATCTTGACGAGATGAAGCAGGGCGATGCTGCACAGGGTGCGCCGCAGGGACAGCAGATGTCCCCCGAAATGCTTGAAAAGCTGAAGGGCAAGACGATGCTTGATATGCTGAAAATGAGCGGCAGCGGGATTTCTTTCAGAGAGAGTATGTCTGAAAAGCTGAAAGATATGTCCGATATGTCGATGTCACAGTCTGCAAAGGCATTTGTTCAGCAGGAGTATGAAGCACTCGGAGTTGACCTGAACAAGCTTGAAAAAAACTATCTCTGGACAGCAGGTCTCAAAATGCTCGGTATGGCGGGATTGATAATGCTTTGTACTATCGCAGTCGGTTTCCTCGCTGCAAGGATAGGTGCAGGCATAGGTCTTGACCTGCGTGTTGGCGTGTTCAAAAAGGTCATCAGTTTTTCCAATCAGGAAATGGACAGCTTTTCAACATCAAGCCTTATCACGCGCTCGACCAACGATATACAGCAGATACAGATCGTTCTCACAATTATGCTGAGAATGTGTATGTATGCGCCGATACTTGGCATAGGCGGCATGATGAGAGTGCTTGACACAAATACGAGCATGATGTGGATAATCGGTGTTGCAGTGCTTGCAGTATCGCTGCTTATCGGTGTGCTTATGGTGATCGCTATGCCGAAGTTCAAGATCATGCAGAAAAAGGTCGACAGACTCAACCTCGTAACAAGAGAGATACTTACAGGTCTGCCCGTAATCAGAGCCTTTTCAAGAGAAAAACACGAGGAGAAGCGCTTTGATGAAACAAACACAGACCTCACAAAGACAATGCTTTTCACGCACAGAACGATGAGCTTTATGTTCCCGTCGATGACGCTTGTTATGAACGGTGTTTCGATACTTATCGTCTGGATAGCGTCAAAGCAGATAGATATGGGCAAGCTTCAGGTGGGCAGTATGACAGCGTTCATCACCTACGCGATGATGATAATAATGTCATTCCTTATGCTGACGATGATCTCGGTTTTCCTGCCAAGAGCAGCAGTTGCAGCCGAGCGTGTTGACGAGGTGCTGACAAGCAAGGCGACCGTCACCGACAAGCCCGATGCCGACAAGGACAGAAAGATCACACAGGGTACAGTCAGATTTGACCACGTTAATTTCAGATACAACAACGCCGATGCCGATGTGCTTGAGGATATCGACTTTACGGCGCAAAAGGGCAAGACTACGGCGATAATCGGAAGTACGGGCAGCGGTAAGTCAACGCTTGTACATCTTATTCCGAGATTTTACGATGTGACCTCGGGCAGCATAACGATAGACGGCGTTGATGTGCGCGACTACACACAGCATAATCTGCGTGAGGCGATAGGCTTTGTTCCGCAAAAGGGCGTGCTGTTCAGCGGCGACATTGATTCAAACCTTGCATTCGGCTGTCCCGATGCCTCGCACGAGCAGCTTGAAAAGGCAGCACAGATAGCTCAGGCGACAGAGTTCATCACCGCAAAGCCCGAGGGCTACAAGTCCGAGATAGCTCAGGGCGGAAACAACGTTTCGGGCGGACAGAAGCAAAGGCTCTCTATCGCAAGAGCGATCGCAAAAAAACCTAAGATACTTATCTTTGATGATTCCTTCTCGGCGCTTGACTTCAAAACGGACGTTGCTCTGCGTAAGGCGCTGGGCGAGAATGTCAAGGACAGCACCATAATCATCGTCGCACAGCGTATCGTTACCATAATGAACGCAGACGAGATAATCGTGCTTGACGAGGGCAGAGTAGCAGGCAAGGGCACACACCTTGAGCTGCTCAAAAACTGCGAGGTTTATGACCAGATAGTGCGCTCGCAGCTTTCAGAGAGCGAATATAACAAACAGCTTGCACTTGCAGGCGGAAAGGGGGAGAACTGATATGGCAGGACACAGACACGGACCTCCGGGTGTAACGGTAGAAAAGCCGAAGGACTTTAAAAAGTCTATGGGCAAGCTTATAAAGTATATCGCAAAGTATAAGCTTGGATTGTTCTTTGTGTTTATATTTGCGGTCGGCAGTACTATCTTTGCCATTGTAGGACCAAAGGTACTTGCAAAAGCAACAGATGCCCTCTTTGACGGACTTAAAGAGAAAATACAGGGTACAGGCGGTATCGACTTTGATAAAATAGGCACGATACTTGTCATAATGCTCGGGCTTTATCTTCTTTCAGCGGTAATGCAGCTTATACAGGGACTTATAATGTCAAACATCTCACAGACTGTTTCTTATCGGTTAAGAAAGGATATAGCTGCAAAGATAAACCGTCTGCCGATGAACTATTTTGACAGAAAGACAAACGGCGAAGTGCTTTCCAGGGTGACAAACGATGTCGATACGCTCGGTATGTCGCTCAACCAGTCGATAACGCAGATCATCACATCAGTCACGACTCTTATCGGTATACTGATAATGATGCTGACTATCTCCCCGATGCTTACGCTTGTGGCAATCGCAATACTCCCTGTTTCGGGTATCATTATGGGCTTTGTGATGAAGCATTCGCAAAAGTATTTCACACAGCAGCAGGAGTATCTCGGTCACGTCAACGGACAGGTCGAGGAGATATACGGCGGTCATATGGTCGTCAAGGCATTCAACAGAGAAAAGGCAAGCGTTGAGGAGTTTGACAAAGCCAATGCGGTGCTTTACAGATCCGCTTGGCGCTCACAGTTCTTCTCGGGAATGATGATGCCTGTAAGGATGTTTGTAGGCAACCTCGGCTATGTCGCAGTAGCTGTCCTTGGCGCTGTGAAGGCTATGAACGGTACAATGACGGTCGGTGACATCCAGGCGTTTATCCAGTACGTCAAGAGCTTTACACAGCCTATCTCGCAGATCGCGCAGGTATCTTCAATGGTACAGTCGGCAGCTGCGGCGGCGGAGAGAGTTTTTGAGTTCCTCGAGGAAGAAGAGGAGCCGCAGAAGGCTGAACAGCACGCCCCCGTTGCGATCGGTGACGTTACTGCAAGTGTAACATTTGACCACGTTAAGTTCGGCTACGATCCTGAAAAGATCATCATACACGATTTTTCCGCACAGGTCAAAAACGGTCAGAAGATCGCGATCGTTGGACCTACGGGCGCGGGCAAGACCACGCTTGTCAAGCTGCTTATGCGCTTTTACGACCTTAACGGCGGCAGCATAAAGATCGACGGTTACGACATCAATTCGTTTGACCGCAGCGAGCTGCGTGAGGCTTTCGGTATGGTTTTGCAGGATACCTGGCTGTTTAACGGCACGATAATGGAGAATATCCGCTACGGGCGGCTTGATGCTACCGATGAAGAGGTCATCGCGGCAGCAAAGGCGGCGCACGTTCACAGATTTATTGAAACTCTCCCCGGCGGCTATAATATGGTTCTCAACGAGGAAGCGTCAAACGTTTCACAGGGACAGAAACAGCTGCTTACTATCGCGCGTGCGATACTTGCAAACAACAAGATACTTATTCTTGACGAGGCAACATCGTCAGTCGATACCAGAACGGAGATACGCATACAGAAGGCTATGGATAATCTGATGAAGGGCAGAACGAGCTTTATCATCGCTCACAGACTTTCAACTATCCGCGATGCAGATGTTATCCTCGTAATGCGTGACGGCGATATCGTCGAGCAGGGAAGTCACGACGAGCTTATGGCTCTTGGCGGCTTCTACAGCGAGCTTTACAATTCGCAGTTCGACCAGACAGCATAGCTGTACAAATTTTTGGACTCAAAATAAAAAAGCGTATGTGTACAATTAAATGTACTCATACGCTTTTTCTCTTATCTCTTATCTCTCACATCTTACTTCTGACTACCACGGCTTTACCGTGCCTACTATCTGCGAGATGTTGTCGATATTGTTATCAACGCAGTACTGTTCAAGCCCGTCGATGATCTTTATCGGCGTGTACGGATCGTTGAAGATAGCCGCACCGACCTGAACAGCGCTCGCTCCTGCCATCATTATCTCCACAGCGTCCTCCCACGTCGCAACGCCGCCCATACCCATAACAGGGATCTTTACCGCGTTTGCGACCTGCCAAACCATTCTCACGGCAACAGGGAATACCGCAGGTCCCGAAAGACCGCCTACGTTGTTTTTGAGTATCGGTCTTCCTGTCTTTATATCAATGCGCATACCAAGCAGCGTGTTTATCAGCGAGACAGCGTCTGCGCCGTTTGCCTCAACACTTTTTGCGATGTCGGTGATGCTCGTCACATTCGGCGAGAGCTTGACCATAAGCGGCTTGCTCGTTGCGTCCTTGACCGCCCTTGTGACCTGCCCTGCGATAGTGCAGTCAGTTCCGAAAGCCGCGCCGCCTGCCTTTACATTCGGGCAGGAAATGTTCAGCTCGATCAGGTCAACAGCGCTGCCCTCAAGCATTGCCGCAAGCTCGGCACACTCCTCAACTGTCGCACCTGCGATATTTGCGATTATGCGCGTATCCTTTGTGACGAGATTGGGCATCTCATATTCGAGAAACTTCTTAACTCCGCCGTTTTGCAGACCGACTGAGTTTAGCATACCGCTTGGAGTTTCAGCAACTCTCGGTCCGGGGTTTCCCTCGCGTCTGCCCAGCGTTGTGCCTTTGACAGAAATTCCGCCGAGGCGTGAAAGCGGGTAGAACTGCTCGTACTCGCGTCCGTAGCCGAAGGTCCCGCTTGCGGGGATAACTGGGTTTTTGAACTGCACACCGCAGAAATCAATGCTCAGTCTGTTCATTCAAAAACCACCTCCTTGCTGTCAAATACAGGTCCGTCCTTGCAAACGTGCGAGTTGAACTCCTCACCGTTTTTAACTGTTCTGCACACGCACACAAGGCACGCGCCCACGCCGCACGCCATTCGCTGTTCGAGCGATACCTCGCAGTAAATGCCGTTTTCGGCAGCGATCCTTGTAACGTTTTTGAGCATCATCATCGGGCCGCAGGCGTAGATTATATCGGGCTTTTCTTTTGCAAGCTCGCTGCTCAGCGCATCGGTCACAAAGCCCTTTAACCCTGCTGTGCCGTCATCGGTGCAAAGGATAGTCTTGTTCCCGTTTGACTTGAAATCGTCCTGCAAAATAACTGCCTGTGCGTTTCTGAAACCGCTTATCACAGTCGCGTTCCCGCCGTACTGCTTTGCGATCCCGACCATCGGGGGAGTGCCGATACCGCCGCCGATGCAGATAGCCTTTTTGTCCTTTTCAAGCACCGTAAAGCCCTTGCCCAGAGGCGCGATAACGTCCACAAGAGCGCCCTTTGCAAGCTGTGATATCTTTTCCGTTCCGTGGCCACGCACCTCAAACACAAGGCGGATAGTTCCCTTGTCCTTATCCACCTCGCAGATCGAGATAGGTCTGCGCAGGAAAAATCCCTCCGCAGCGACCTGTGCGAACTGCCCGGGCATTGTTTCGGCAGCGATCTCGGGACAAAGCACGGTCATATCGAAAATGCCTTTGGCGATCGCCTTTTTGTCGGCAATAATAAACTTACCTTGTTTGTACATATCGTACCTCCAGATCAATTATCTTTGTTTTTGAAAACCAGCGGATCGTTAATAAAACCGCCTCTGAAAAACGAGTTTTCCAGAATATTCAGCGTCACAACGTAAACAGGTCTGCCTTTGCGGATATAAAACAAACCTATGGGATGACCGAACGCTTTGATATCCTCGAAACCGACGCTTACAAGCGTGTCGCCCTTGCTGTATCTGCCCAGCATACCGGCGGTCACACCCTCGCACCACCCAAAATCACGGCGCTTTATCCTGATAAGGCGTTTGATGTTGCGCCACAGCAGAAAGGCGGTGAACAAGGCGCACATTACGGTGATGCTTATCGGGACAGTAATGTCCGAAACTATCTTTGTTACGATGAAAAGCGCTATATATGCGGCAAAGGGGAGTATCTTGACTATCAGCCACAGCTTGATACTGCGCCGTATCCTGCGCACAGCAGACTCGGGCATTTTGTCACCGCCTTGCCACATCATCGTCACCCCGCATTTCTTTAGTATAATTATAGCCTATTTTGCGCATACTGTCAATAAAAAAGCCCGACATAGCCGGACTTTATCTTTTCTTTTTAAAAACTATCGGGTCGAGGAAGAAACCGCCCTTGAAGAATGCTCTGCCGTATGTGTTGAACATCACCGAATAGACGGG
>CADAEJ010000035.1 GCA_902786965.1 uncultured Ruminococcus sp.
TATTTTCAGATAGGTGCGGCAATAGCTATCAACGCAGGTCCCAGAGTCGTGGGTGTTATTTTCAAGGCACAGCATAAGTAAAACTGAGCTTTTGGAGGAGTGCTTAATGAACGGAAGATTGCCGTGGATACTTATGGGCGGTGGTATCGCCATAATACTTGTGACCGGCTGGTGCAGATTTCTTATTGATGTGGACAGAGTGTGGTCGATCACGGCACTTGTTGTTGGTCTGCTTGCGGTAGGTGTGGGAGCGATCATCAATTCTAAGGGCAGCAAGGACAAAAGCGTCAATGACGAGAGCGGCAGTGAAAATGCCGACAAATAACAGCACTGCTGAAAGCTTACATATCCCAAAGACCCCTTTGGGATAAACAGCCGCATTGCGGTGAAAAACGGTAAATCATGGGGCGTGCCCCAAATATAATAAAGAGAGGATGTCTGTAATTATGGCAGGATTAAACAAGGTTAGTGTTGATGACATTAACGTAAAGGGAAAGAAAGTTCTTGTGAGAGTTGATTTCAACGTACCACTCAAGGACGGCGTTATTACTAATGATAATAGAATAACAGCTGCGCTCCCTACTATCAAAAAACTGGTAGCTGACGGCGGAAAGGTAGTTCTTTGCTCACATCTGGGCAAGCCGAAGAACGGCCCTGAGGCTAAGTTCTCACTGGCACCCGCTGCTGCAAGACTTGCAGAGCTGGTAGATACAAAGGTTACTTTTGCAGCTGACGATACAGTTGTTGGCGACAACGCTAAGAAGGCTGTTGCTGAAATGAACGACGGCGAGATCGTTGTTCTTGAAAACACAAGATTCAGAGGAAACGAGGAGACAAAGAACGGCGAGGAGTTCGCTAAGGAGCTTGCAGACCTCGTTGACGGTCAGGTCTTCGTTATGGACGCTTTCGGTTCTGCTCACAGAGCGCACGCTTCAACAGCAGGCGTTACAAAGTTCGTTAAGGAAACAGCTGTGGGCTATCTGATGCAGAAGGAGATCACTTTCCTTGGCAACGCTGTTGAGGATCCCGTAAGACCTTTCGTTGCTATCCTTGGCGGCGCAAAGGTGGCTGACAAGCTCAACGTTATCAACAACCTGCTTGAAAAGTGCGACACACTTATCATCGGCGGCGGTATGGCTTACACATTCCTCAAGGCACAGGGCAAGGAAGTTGGTCTTTCGCTGGTCGACAACGAGAAGATCGACTACTGCAAGGAAATGATGGCAAAGGCTGAAAAGCTCGGCAAGAAGCTGCTTCTGCCTATCGACACAACTATCGCAGCAGGCTTCCCTGATCCTATCGATGCACAGATCGAGGTAAGCGTTGTTGATGCTGACAAGATCCCTGCTGATATGGAGGGTCTTGATATCGGCCCAAAGACAGCTGCACTGTTCGGTGACGCTGTAAAGAGCGCAAAGACTGTTGTTTGGAACGGTCCTATGGGCGTATTTGAGAACCCTGTACTTGCAAAGGGTACTATCGCTGTTGCAAAGGCTCTTGCAGAGACAGACGCTACAACTATCATCGGCGGCGGCGATTCCGCAGCGGCTGTTATACAGCTCGGCTTTGCTGACAAGATGAGCCACATCTCAACAGGCGGCGGAGCTTCTCTTGAATACCTCGAGGGCAAGGTACTTCCGGGTATCGACGTTATAGCTGACAAGTAATAGCTTGGGGCAGGCAGAAAGTGCCTGTCCCTTTCTTTATCAGGGGAGAAAAAAATGAAATATTTCCGTTTTCATCTGAAAGCTAATAAAAAGCTGCTTGGAGTTGCATTGTGGTTTTCGGTAGCCATAGACGCTATTGTTATGGCGTGCAGTATGCAATACATAGACAGAAATGGTTTCTGGGTGCCGATAATCGCCTGCCTTGCGACTACGGCTCTGATAATGCTGGCGATGATGTTCATAATCTACCGCGGTTCAAAAAAGAACGAGCCGCAGTTTGATATGCTCGAACAAAAGGGCGTTTGCGATGAGTTCATAAACTTCTACAAGCAGCGCCACCCCAAAATGAGTCCGATAAATCATGTTATTCTTGGAACGTATCTGTCTATTCTGGGGAGATATGACGAGGCGGAGTATGAGATATCTATTGCGGGCAACTACTTTATGGCTGATGTTATGACAAAGGCGTATTACTGCTGCGCATTTATTATGCTGCGCATAAGGCAGAGGCGCTTTGACGAGGCTATAATAATGTACAACAACTACGACAGCATGATGACCGCTTACTGCCGGTCAAACAAGAATGCGATATGCGTTGACCACTACTCGCAGGGGGCGCTGCTGTACGCTTACAGCGGTGATTTCCAGTCGGCTATGGTGTGCATACAGAGCATGGACAAGGCGGTGCGCAAAAACAGAAAGTTCGCTTTTACGAGAAATACCGCGCTGATGGGCGTGTATCTTCTGATGGGCGATTACAGCAACGCGGACAGCGTGAAAAGTATGATGCTGCGCGACCTGCCCGAATGTGATGCGTTTGATTTCAAATATGAAAAGGATCTTGTGCGCAATGATATTGATGAGATAACGCAGCTGTTCGACCCGAGAGTGCAGCCGCAGTAAAGTGAGGGGAATTAAA
Source organism: uncultured Ruminococcus sp. (assembly GCA_902786965.1). Classification (GTDB taxonomy): domain Bacteria; phylum Bacillota; class Clostridia; order Oscillospirales; family Ruminococcaceae; genus Hominimerdicola. The sequence goes on from CADAEJ010000035.1 coordinate 2,587, forward strand.
ATGGGACAGGTTAATATCCTTGCGGGGTCGTCATTCGGTCTGACCAAGGTGATAGGCATCGTGCTGTGCCTTGTGGCTGTCGGTATGGTGTATGTGGGCATAAAGGTCTACAACGGCTTCAAGATAGATTTCGGCACAAAGGCGAATGTTCCGCAGGAGGATACGCATATCCCGACGACCGCAAAGATACAGAACAAGGTCAGGACGACGATGCCCGATTTCAACGGACAGGGCGAGCGCGAGATAATCGAGTGGACGATGGTGTACGAAATTGACGGCGAAAAGTACAAGCAGACTATCCCCGACAACAACTACACCAAGGGGCAGATAATAGACATCAAGTACGAGCCTGACGACCCGAATGACTTCTACGTTTACGACAAACAGGCGGAGGAGGCTGCCGCAATTGCTGCGCAAAACGGCGAGGAGGAGATACCTGCCGAGAAGAACAAGCTCGGGCTGGGTATGGTCGCGCTGGCGTGCCTTATCTGCGCTGTCGGTGCGGCGCTGCTGTTAAGCTGACGCGCGTTGACAAAAGGGCGCGAATGATGTATAATTAAGTGTTGGTTAATAGATGTATAATTAGATGTTGGTCAATAATAGGGCTATGCCCGAATCTATAGAAAAGGAGTTTTTACAATGAAAAAGTCAGTCAGAAAGGCGATAATCGCAGGCAACTGGAAAATGAACAAGACAAGACCCGAGGCAAAGGAGCTTCTGGAGGCTATCAAGCCGCTGGTCGCTAACGCAGAGGGCAAGGTCGAGGTCATCGCTTGCGTACCTTTCACAAATCTTGAAACTGCTGTAAACACTACCGCAGGCTCAAATGTTAAGGTAGGTGCAGAGAACTGCCACTTTGAAAAGAGCGGCGCTTTCACGGGAGAGATATCCGCTGATATGCTCGTTGAACTTGGCGTTGAGTATGTAGTTCTTGGTCACTCGGAGAGAAGACAGTATTTCGGCGAGACAGACGAGACTGTTAACAAGAGAACAAAGGCTGCACTTGCAGCAGGTCTGAAGCCTATCGTTTGTGTTGGCGAGCTGCTGTGGGAGCGTGAGTGCGACATCACAGAGGAGGTCATCGCAAAGCAGATCAAGCTGGATTTCTTCGGCGTTTCCGCAGATGATATCAAAAAGTGCGTTATCGCTTACGAGCCTGTATGGGCTATCGGCACGGGCAAGACCGCTACTGCTGACCAGGCAGAAGAGGTTTGCGCATTCATCAGAAAGATGCTCGCAAAACTTTATGACGAGGCTACCGCGCAGGCTGTTACTATCCAGTACGGCGGCTCGATGAACGCAGGCAACGCTGCTGAACTGCTCTCAAAGGAGAATGTTGACGGCGGTCTTATCGGCGGTGCATCACTCAAGGCAAACGACTTCAACACTATCGTACAGGCTGCTGTTGAGGGTTAATTTACAGTTCATTGAAAAGTGATTAGAATGGAGAACTATTATGAGTAAAAAAACAGTTGTACTTGTTGTTATGGACGGTGTGGGCATTTCGCAGTCACACCTGGGCGACGCAGTAACAGAGGCTAACACACCTACACTTGACAGGCTGTGGAAAGAGGTGCCTCACACCACGCTGAAGGCTCACGGTGATGCTGTTGGTCTGCCGACAGATGATGATATGGGTAACTCCGAGGTAGGTCACAACGCACTTGGCTGCGGACAGATCTATTCACAGGGCGCAAAGCTGGTCAACGAGTCGATATCAAGCGGCAAGATGTTTGAGTCGGCTACATGGAAAAAGCTCGTTGCAAATGTCAAGGAAAACGGCTCGGTATTTCATTTCCTCGGTCTGCTTTCTGACGGAAATGTACATTCAAACATCGCACATCTGATAACGATGCTTGCACAGTGCAAGAAAGAGGGCGTTGCAAAGGTAAGATGCCACATTCTGCTTGACGGACGTGACGTGCCTGCAACAAGCGCACCTATCTACATCGAGCAGCTTGAAAAGTGCATCGCAGAGCTTAATGATGCGACGTTTGATGCGCAGATAGCTTCGGGCGGCGGAAGAATGAAGATAACTATGGACAGATACCAGGCTGACTGGGGCATGGTCAAACTGGGCTGGGATACTCACGTTCACGGCATCGGCAGACAGTTTGCTACCGCAATGGAGGCTGTTGAGACTCTGCGCGGCGAGACTGACGCTATCGACCAGGATCTCCCGCCTTTCGTTATCGGCAAGGACGGCGAGCCTGTGGGCAAGGTCAGCGACGGCGACAGCGTTGTACTGTTCAACTTCAGAGGCGACAGAGCGCTTGAGATCTCTATGGCATTTGACGGCGGAGAGGAGTTCAAATACTTTGACAGAGGCGTTGTTCCGAAGGTATTCTACGCAGGAATGTTGGAGTATGACGGCGATCTGAAGATACCTAACAACTATCTTGTTAACCCGCCTGAGATAAAGAACACGCTGTCTGAGGTGCTTGTAAATGCGGGACTCAGCTCTTACGCGGTCTCGGAGACACAGAAGTACGGCCACGTTACATATTTCTGGAACGGCAATCGTTCGGAGAAGTTCTCTGAGGAGCTTGAAACGTGGAAGGAGATCCCTTCGGACAACGTTTCGTTCGATCAGAGACCGTGGATGAAGTCTGCGGAGATCACCGATGATATGATAGAGGCTATCAAGTCGCAGAAGTATGATTTCATCAGATGCAACTATCCTAACGGCGATATGGTCGGTCACACAGGTTCGATGGATTCGACTATCGTTGCAGTCGAGGCTGTTGATATCGGTCTGACAAGACTGCTCAAGGTCGCTGCGGAGTATGACTGCACGGTGCTTATCACCGCTGACCACGGCAACGCTGACGAGATGCTTGAAAAGAACAAGAAGGGCGAGATCAACGTCAGAACTGCTCACTCGCTCAACAGAGTGCCGTTCTTCATCGTAAGCAAGGACAAGTACGAGATAATTGATGCGGACAGCACAAAGTACGGTCTGGCAAATGTTGCGCCGACGGTGCTGAAGATCTTCGGTATCAAGGCTCCTGACTGCTGGGAAGACTCAATGATATAATTCAATGGTAGGTAGCTGGGGGAAACCCTTTTGGAGAAGGGTTGTCCCCCAGACCCGTATGATACCTTTATGGTAGTAAACAAAACAACCGAATAGGACAGTTATAGCCGATGCTTACAATTATCACGTAAGTACCGGCTATATACTTTTGTCAGTCGTTATAAGGAGTATCATCAAACCCCTTGTTATTTAGCTTTATTACCATCTTATCGAGCCTCTTTCTAAAAAAACTTTTAAAGAGAGTTGTATTTCCAAACCATCTTACAATAGTTGGACTTGCAGCGTAATAAATCTTTATAAATGTCCGTCCCCACCATTTCTTTGACAGACGGTGATCTCTGTATCTCCTCAAAGTCCAGACTTCAGGGCAATCATAAGAGCCGTAAACACAAGTGGCAACATAACAGCCATGGTTGTTTAAAGTTACTCTCTTATCTGAGATAGAATTCCTTTTCTCTTCGGGCAAGCCCTCTTTGAATCCTGCCAGTATACTCTTACGCTTCTCAATGGCGGATTTTGAAAGATGAAATCCGTAATATTTGCAGCGTTTCACATCAGCCTCGCACATAGAACAATACAGGTTTGCTAATTCCACTATTTTATCCTGCACATTCTCATCTGATGTAACAATACTATCAGTGATTTCCTTTTTAAGACGAAGTCCTTCTTCTCCAAGTGTCAACAGCTTTGTTCTGTATTCTGCATCAGGATTGGCAATTTTTTGCCTTTCAGTTGCGTTTAACCATGCAGCGCTTTTTATTGAGCTTACATCTTTTAGTTTTGTATCAGCTAATGTCATTATCTCATTTGCTCTTTTTAAGAAATACGCATAGATATCATTCTTTGTTTTTATCCTATTGCTTGAAGCGTATTTCATTGCATTTTTGCCATATGTAATTGTATCCTTAGCGTTAGGCTTATCAATAGTAAACAGCAGCTCCGTTATTTTCATTTTGAGGAACCAGGCTTTGCTCGACTCAGGCTCAAGCTCCAAGGCACGATCTATTTTCTTCAATGCTTCTTTGCCATTTCCAGACTCATAAGCGTTGGAAGCTAGTTTTATAAAGTTTTCAGCACTGGGACCGCCTGTTACATTTATAGTAGCACCTGCAAAGTTATTATTAGTAGTAAAGTTAGCGGTTAAATTGATAATTGCTTTTTCAACAATAAAAGGAGTACCACAATAGGCACATACTGCTGCTTCCTGGCGATTATCAACATTTAATCTGCCGCCACACTGCGGACATATTGCAGGAACAAAACTCATATTTCTACCTCCAAGTTGTTTTAATCATCGTCATCATTTTTGTTATTTTGATTATTGATCTCTTTAAGATAGCCGCCTGTTATGATACCGGCGGGCAACGCTATTATTGCAATTCCAAAAAGCGATGATAACATCGTTACAATCCTTCCAAGGCTTGAGGTCGGATAAATATCTCCATATCCAACAGTAGTCAAAGAGACTGTTGCCCAATAAATTGCATCAAAGAAATTACCAAAAGAATCTGGTTCAACATTAAAAATAACAAGTGCTGATATTAGTATATATGCTATAGCCAATGTTGCAACTGCTGATAGCGCTTTACTCTCTTTTTTCAAGACGTTAAGAATTATTATCAGGCTCTTTGAGTATCTGATTAATTTCATCGTTCTCAAAACACGCAGTGTTCTCATCAGTCGGAATGCTTTCATAACTTTGAAACCATTGCTGACAAAAGGCAATGCAGAAAGAATTACGACCAAATCGATTATAGCCATAGGAGTAAACGGATATATTACAAAAGCCAAAGGATTTTTCGTTTTCAATTTAAGATCTGCCGTAGACCAGCGCAAAATATAATCAATAATGAAAATACCTGTGCTGATTATATCGATTATTTCAAAGCCCTTGTTTGATGTTTTAAATGCAAGAGGAACAAGACTGATAATAATCGTAAACATCATAAAGGTATCATATAACTGACTGGCTTTATTATCCGCATCGGCAACTTCAATTATTTCAAAAAGCTTTTTACGCATTTTTATGCTCCTAAAGATGAATTTTATGTTAATTCAATTATACCATATGTAAATAATGGTTGTCAACATTTACTATCTGTTTATTCGTGATTCATATCAAGAAAATGGTTTTTCTCAAAAAATGACAAACACCTAGTCCGCAACACAATGCTGTTTCTTGTCCATATATCCCTCGTTGGAGAGTTTACCCGAATCGCAGCAACAGAACGCATCACGGGGCATCGTGGTGCAAGTGTGAGCATAAGTGCGAGGGTATCATCAAAAACCGGCAAACGAGCAAACCAGCAAACATAGTGTCCCAAACTCCGCAAAAGCGAGGGAATTACGTTTGCTTGTTGTTTGCTCGTTGTTTGCTGGTCGTTTGCTCGTCAACAGCACACAAAATCCTTTATCTGCGCAGCAAACTGTTCTTTGTTTGCTTGTTTGCTGAAAAAGTGCATACCCCCTATCCCAATTTCGCCGAACACGCCGAACAAAGAGGGCAAACGCCGTAGGTATGCTGATTCCACTGTTCGTCGTTGTTCGTTGACTGCTCGTTTTGAAAAGCTCTTTGAAAGCTCGCAGATGCGTTGAAAACTGTACTTGTTCGTTCTGTTCGGCGTAAAAATAAGATACCCCACGATCTACAAAAGCAAGCAGAAAAATGTGGTCGGAGGAGAATTAAAATGTGGTCAAAAACTATACACCTGGCGTTTTACTTCCCATAATATATATAGGCAGAGATTTGAGCATCCGAAAGGGTGCTCTTTTTATTTTCATCAAAGCGCCGCACAAGGTCCTTGTGATCGACGCGCAAAGGATTTAGAATAGGAGAGAGTCCAATGTAAAAATCAACTAACAAATCAGGATAGCAGCACCAACATTATCTCTTTCCGCCATTATTACAGAAAGGGAAAACAGTCATTTTGAGGTGCCCAAATGGCAGTCCGAAAACCGCTCAATTCTCGGAATGCCAGCATCGCAGGCGGCAGTCCACTAAAGCGGTTGCTCACCTGCATTGCTGGCTCGGGGCGAACCCCGGACCCCTTGCATATTGGCAGAAAAAGAATACGTCTGAACTGATAAATCGGCAGTTTTGAGTACAGCCCAACTCAGCTCGGTTTCAGAGCTTTCATTGGTTTGCAGGATAAAGTGCGGCGTCATTTGTCGCCGCAAAGTCACTTCGTCGAGCAAAGCTCGGCGTGTTTGCGAGAATAACTGCGAATTAAAATTGGAGTCAAAATGTGAAAAAGCAAAATCCACCGACATCAAAATTTCAAAAGCAAGCCTGTAACTTCGCTGCTGCGAGGGAAACCGCTGGAGTCACCGGCGATTTACAGGCAATCAAAAGAGTTGTGTTGAAACTCTTAACAACACAAACGAATCTACGAAAGGACTGATAAAAATGCTTAAAACAAATCAGACGAGAAACAACAAAGCGACAACGAGGAGGAGAATATGGAGAAAGCGAAAGAGAAAGAAACGATGCTGTTCACAGACAAGCAGCTGAAAATCGACGGAAAAACATTCGATGTTCGGCTGTTCTTTCCGTCGGAGAAGACCGAATCCGTTTCGGACAAGCTGATGTGTCTGGTGACAGGCAAAACGCATAGTTAACAAAAAGTTATCTGGAATTTCAAGCCGAATAGTGATAGAATGTAAGTGATTCTATTCGGTTTGATTCAGAACAACTTGTTCGGAAACGGAGGAATATATGCAACGATCAAACACGAATAACAATTTAATAACGGCACTCTATTGCAGACTCAGTCAAGAGGATATGCGAATCGGAGAGTCGATGTCGATAGAAAACCAGCGGCTGATGCTGACTGAGTACGCAGAGAAAAACGGCTTCAAAAACATCAAGCTGTATGTCGATGACGGCTTCAGCGGCACTGACAATACACGACCTGCGTATGTTGAGATGATGAACGATGTAAAGAATGGTCTTGTAGGAACGGTCATCGTCAAAGACCAATCCCGACTTGGCAGAGACCACCTTGAAACAGACAGGCTGCTCGAAATCATCTTCCCAAGCTATGATGTCAGGTTCATAGCCATTACCGATGGCGTAGACAGTGCAAACGGCTTGAACGATATGTCAACCCTGCGAAACTGGTTCAACGATTTCTATGCGAGGGATACTTCAAAGAAAATCAGAGCTGTCCAGCGTGCAAAGGGTGAACGAGGCGAGCGAGTCGGCGGACATATCCCTTACGGGTATATGAAAGACGAAAGCGACAGCAAAAAGATAATCCCCGATCCCGAGACTGCACCGATAGTAAAGCGCATATTTGAAATGTATGCTCACGGACTTGGTTTTGTCCGCATCTGCGATATTCTGTCAAATTAAAAGGTGCTGTCACCGAGTATGTACGAGTTCCGCAAAACAGGCAGCCGCTCGGGCAATCCCAACCCCGACAAGCCTTACCATTGGGCACAGGCGACGGTCAGAAAGATGCTGCTCAACCGAGTTTACTGCGGAGATACGGTAAATTTCAAGACCTATACCAAGTCGAACAAGCTCAAAAAGAGGCTCAACAACTCGCCCGAAAACATACTATTTTTCGAGGACACCCACGAGCCGATAGTTGACCGAATGACCTTTGACCTTGTGCAAAAGCACTTTGAGGGCAGAAAGAGACCTGACAAGAGAGGCGAGATGGATATGTTCGCTGGGTATCTTTACTGTGCAGACTGCGGTGCAAGAATGTATCTGCGCAGAGGCGAGATTAACAACTACTCGTGCAGCGGTCACAGCAAGCGAGGGACTGACTGCACCTCGGCGCACTACATCAGGGCAACAGAGGTCGAAAGAGTCGTGCTTTCGGCTCTGCGGCATGTCACAAGCTTTGCAAGAGAACAAAGCGACAAGTTTTACAAGCAGGCAATGCAGCGAGGTGAGGAAGAATCGAAAAGGCTATTGCGTGACACCCAAAAGCAACAAAACGAGCTGAACGCAAGGGTAAAACAACTCGATAACATCATAGCAACGCTTTATGAGGACAGGGCAATCGGCAGGATAACACCCGAGAGATACGACCAGCTGTCTACGAAATATGAGCAGGAACAGGCTGACATCAAGGCAAAGCTTGAACAAATGACTGCAAAAAATGAGAGCCAGAAACTCCGTGAAAGCTCTGTCAAGAGGTTCATACAAGACGCTTGGAGATTTATTGAGATGCCGAAGCTGACACCAGAACTGCTGCGGACATTCATAAAACGCATTGAGGTTCACGAGAAAGAGCAAAAGTTTTCACGCTCCTGCGGAAACAGGCTCGACATCTACTTTACATTTTCCATCGAAAGTGGTATGATAGTAGACGGAACAGCAAGCAGTGAGGAAACCAAACTGTTTGCAAGCTAAAAACACCCGAAAGGCTAAAAAACTTTCGGGATACATACAGTCAGTTTTTCTACCCTAACGATAACTGACACCCCTTTCCTAAACCTTTTAATGCTTTTTCGCCATTTGGGTCTACGACCCAAATAACGAAAAAGTAATAGAGAGTTCAGAAAAAAGAGATTGAGGAAAACACTCCCAAGAGAGTGCCCCGAATTACCTGCTATTAAATTATAAATCATCTAATTAAGAAAAAGCTGAGGTTTTCACGCCTCAGCTTTTTTTGTTTTTTATCTGTGCGGCTAAATACAGCGAGCCGCAGATAAGGGTTATATCGTTCGGGTGGGCTTTTTGCAGAGCCTTTATCTGCACATCTATCGGCAGACCGCAGGGCTGTGCTTTGCCGCCGAGCGAGATGATCTTCTGCGCAAGGTCGGTGCGATCAAGCGCACGCTCGGAAAAGCCGTCAACGGTGTAAAAGGTATCGACGTAGGGTATGAGCTTTTGCACGGCGCTGTCGATATTTTTATCCCTGCACATACCGATAAGCGCAAAACAGCGCTTGCCGCACCCGTCAAGCACCTTTGCAAGCGCGGAGAGTCCGTCGGGGTTATGTGCGCCGTCAAGAATGGTGAGGGGAGATGTGCAGAGGATCTCAACTCTTGCGGGGAGGACTGCCTGTGCGATGCCGCGGGTGATGCTTTCATCGGTGAGGGCGAGGGTCTGTTTGAGCAGCTCACAGCCCTCGATGACGCTCAATGCGTTGGTTATCTGATGCGCGCCGCCCATTGAGAGCGTATAGCTTTTGCCCTTGTAATCAAAGCCTGCGCCGAAGCAATCGAGCCTTTTGACAAGCACGCTTTCGATATCGGGGATAACGAGCGCGCTGTGATTTTTTTCGGCGGCTTGGGTGACGACGTTTACTGCGTCACGCGGATTGTTCGCGCTCAAAACACACGGGACATTCGGCTTGATGATACCTGCTTTCTGCGCGGCTATCTGCGCGATGGTATCACCGAGTATCGCGGTGTGGTCAAGGTCGATGGTAGTGATAACGGTGAGCAGGGGAGTGGTGATGACGTTGGTGCAGTCGAGCAGACCGCCAAGACCTGTTTCAAGCACGACGATGTCGCACTTTTGCTGCACAAAGTACAAAAAGGCTATCGCCTGGGTTATCTCAAACTGCGAGAGATCGGCGCTGTCAGGCAGCGTATCGACGGCGGTGCGCACTTTTTCGGCTATGCGCGAAAGGTCGCTGCTCGGGATATCCTTTCCGCCGACGCGGATCCTGTCGTTGTAGCGTATGATGAATGGCGAGGTGAAGCAGCCCGTTTTAAGCCCTGCATCAATGAAGATGCGGCTGAACATTTCCGCTGTGGAGCCTTTGCCGTTGGTGCCTGCGATGTGGACAAAGCGAAGGCTGTTTTGCGGATCGCCGAGTGCGGCAAGCAGGCGCTTTATGCGGCTGAGATCCTTGACGGGCTTGCCCGAGTGGGTGAACGCGTTTATAAACTCCATTCCCGAGTTTTGTGATGAGTATTCTACCATTTTTATTCTCCCTGCTCTGTTTATTTTTTCAAATTTCCCCAGACGTGTGCAAAATGTACTGCCGTGAAAATGCAGCCTGCAACAGCAAGGATATAGTTTCTGCGCCAAAGTCCGATAAAGACATAATACAGCGGCGGCATCAGCACGATGAAAAACATCATCACGAAAAAGCTCTGATGTCCTGCGAAGTAAAATCCCCAGCCAATGAAGTTTAGCAGCAGCACAGCTGCCGTGAGCGCAAAGAACAGCCTTTCGCTGCCGCTTGAAATTGACAGCAGCTTTGAGTCTTTGCGCACTATAAACGTCATCAGCGCGATGCACAGCAAGCCGAGCAGCTTTTCACAGATGTCAAGTGCTTTGCTTGTTTCGGTCATATTCATTATTGGGTTTTGCTTGAGGTGAAAAAGCGGCATCACCATATAGGGTATTTCCTGAACGGCAAAAAGCAGCAGTCCGATAAACCAGAATCCGACATACTGACTGCCGAAAAGCTTGAAAAACCTGAACATCTTGTCTCCTCACATTTCGTCTATTATTTCTTTGAGCGCGGCAGCGGTCTCGGCATTAACGCCTGCGGCTGCGGCGATATCCTGCGTGGTCGCGGCTTTTAGCGCTTCCTTGGTCTTGAAGGTCGTTATAAGCTTTGCGGCTTTTTTGTCGCCTATGCCGCGCACCTTTGTAAGCTCAAGCTGATAGGCATTTTTGCGGTGCTTTTTCGCCTGATAGGTGATAGCGTAGCGGTGTACCTCGTCCTGAATGGCAGTCGCGAGGTTGAATGCGCTGCGGCTTTTTGACAGCGATATTTCTCCGCTGCCTGTTGCTACGGCTCTTGTTCTGTGCTTTGAATCCTTGACAAGACCAAACAGCGCGCAGTTCACGCCCATTTCCCGAAGCATCGGCTCGACTGCGTTAACGTGTCCCTTGCCGCCGTCAAGCAGTATGAGGTCGGGCATTATCGAGAAGCCTTCATCGGTCTTTGCGAAGTAGTTCTCGAACCGTCTGCGGAGCACCTCGCGCATACACTCGTAGTCGTTCTGCTCGGCAACGGTCTTTATCGAGAAGCGCTTGTAGTATTTTTTGCACGGTCTGCCGTTTTCAAAAACGACCATACCTGCGACCATATATGTTGAGGCGAGGTTGGAGATATCGTAGCACTCGATAAAGCGGGGAGGCTTTTCAAGACCAAGCGCCTTGGAAAGCTCCTCGAGGGCGGTGACCTCGCGCTTGGTTCTGCCGATGCGGTTGGAGATGTACTCGGCGGCGTTTGAGTGCGCAAGCTCGGTCAGGCGCACGAGATTACCCCTTTGCGGCACAAAGAGCCTGACGTTGTGTCCTGCCTTCTGCGTGAGGTACTGCTGGACTATCTCGCGGTTTTCAAAGTCCTGTGCGATGAGTATTTCTCTGACTATCTTATCCCTGCCCGAATAATACTGCATAAGGAACTGTTCGAGCATCTGGGTGCTTTCCATTTTTTCGCCAAGAAAGTGGTCGGATTTGTCGAACAGCCGTCCACCGCGGTACATTATCACGCTTGCACACGCCATTTCTGCGTTCTGCGCAACGGCAACGATGTCGATGTCCTTTATCTTATCGTCGATTATTTTCTGGCTTTCGGCGGCTTTGTTTATCGCATTTATCCTGTCGCGCAGCTTGGCGGCTCTTTCAAATTCGAGGTTTTCGGCTGCCTCGTTCATCTCGTCGGTAAGGCGCTTTACGGAGGTCTGCGAGCCGCTGGTGATAAATTCTACCGCCTGCTCGACTATGCTGCTGTACTCCTGCTGACTGACCCTGCCTGTGCAGACACCCATGCAAAGCTTGATGTGGTGGTTGAGGCAGGGGCGCTGCTTTTTGATATCCTGCGGAAATCTGCGTGAGCAGGTGGGCAGCATAAACACGCGGTTTGCCTCGGTGACGGCTTGCTTGACCGCGAAGGAGCTGGTGTACGGCCCGATGTAGCGTGCGCCGTCCTCTTCTTTCTGAAGGGCTGCCTGAAGGCGCGGGTACTCGCCGCTTGTCACCTTGATGTAGCTGTACCCCTTGTCGTCCTTTAAAAGAATGTTGTATTTGGGCTTATACTGCTTTATCAGCGAGCATTCAAGCACGAGCGCCTCAAACTCGGAATCGGTGACGATGAACTCGTAGTCGTAGACGTTCTGCACCATTTTCCACACCTTCGGCAGATGGTCCTGACCCGCGCGGAAGTACGAGCTTACGCGGTTTTTGAGGTTCTTTGCCTTGCCGATGTAGATTATATCGTGCGATTTGTTCTTCATTATATAGCACCCCGGGGAGTCGGTGAGGCGGTGCGTTTTGTCGCGCAGGTATTGTATGCGCGGATTGTCATTTTCGGTAATGTACATTTTTTCTCCTTCAGATCATTTCATAGCCCGATTCGGACAGCGCCGAGAGTGCTTTTTCAAAGTTTTCGCGCTTGACGAGAATGTAGTCGGTATTGAAGGTAGACACTGCGAATACTCCGATACGGTGCTTTGCAAGGATATCGGTGATCTTAGAAAGTATACCTATCAGAGAGAAATCAAGTGTGCCGCAGATGCGGAAGGCTTTCCAGCCGTCCTCACGTTCGCAGGTCTGCTGCGGCGTGTCGCTTGTCAAGCAGACAAGTGATATTTCCTCGTCTGTTCTGCTGACAAAGAACAGCTCGCTGTCGGTGTTTATATCATTGAACGAGCGCACCTTGCACACGGTAAGGTCGCAGTCAAGTCTTTGTATCTGCATTGTTATCCTCCTTGCTTATGCTTTTGGAAATACCGCTGTTACGCGCATTTCACCGCCGCTTTGCTCGGCGAAGATATCACCGTTCATTTTCAGCATAAGCTGGCGGCAGATGTAAAGCCCAAGTCCGCTGCCTTGTCTACCCTGCGAATTCGAGCCGCGCCAGAAGCTGTCGAAGATGCTGAGCATTTCGCCCTGCGGCAGAGAGCAGCCGCTGTTTGCAACGCATATCAGCTTGCAGCCGTCCTCCTCGCTGATGCGGATATGGATATACTTTCCGTCGCCGTATTTGAGCGCGTTATCCATAAGGTTTTTCAGCACCTCGATACTGCGCTCGCAGTCGCCGAGGATAAGGCAGTCGATGAAATCATCGGTTTTGAACTCGGTATGGCGCTCGGATAGCTGCGGCGCGTAGTGGGTGGCTATATCGGTGATGATCTGCGAGAGATAAAACTCTGACGGCACAACGTCAAGCTCGATAAAGTCCTCACTTGCCGAGCGTGTGAGCTGGGTGACGAATTTTTCGATGTCATCGGCGTTTTTGTCGATATTCTTTGCAGTTTCGATCATCTTTTCCTTATCGGAATAAAGCCCCTTGGACATAGCTTTTGAGTAGAGCTTTATCGCGGAAAGCGGCGTTTTTATATCGTGCGATATCGACAGGATCAGCGTTTGCTTGTCTTTGAGCAGCTTCAGCTCGTGCTCTTTTTGCTCCAGCATATTTTCGCGCAGCATATTGACACCCCATACGAACTTGCCGAAATAACGGCTCTTGTTCTCTTCAAGCGGACGGGTGAGGTTGCCTTTTGAGAGGTCGTAGGGGACGCTTGAGATCCTGTTGAATGGCTTTAATATGCGCAGGCGGATGTACAAAAACGCAAGTATCACCACGGCGCTGAGAACGCCGAGGGAGAGGTTCATAACGAGCCTGCTGCTGCTTTGTGTTTTTGCGCCGGCGTCATAGTCAAAGCGGTAAAGCTGCGCGCCGACCTGTTTTATCGTGTTTTCGCTGCGGCTTTTGTAAAAGTCGCTGCTTCCGTCATCTTTTACGACGGCGGTGACGTACTCGCAGTGCGAGATATCAGGCTCGCTGCCGCTGCTGATGGTTTTGCACAGGCGCTCTATCTCGACCTGCCACGGTCTGCCCGAAGCGTTTTTGCCCGCATCAAAGCAGAGGTTTGCGGCAAGGAATGCCGCGGCGGTGAATGCGAGCAGAAGTATAAACATTATATTGAACTTTTTCATACGAATTTATACCCCACGCCCCACACGGTCTGTATGCGGACAGGCTTTTTGGGGTTCTCCTCTATCTTCTCGCGCAGCCATTTGATGTGTACGGTCAGCGTTTGCTGCTCCGAAAAGCTGTCGCTGCCCCATATCTTGTTGAACAAAAACTCCTTGGTGAGCGTTTTGCCCGGGTTTTCGACAAGCAGCTGCAAAAGCTCGAACTCCTTGTTGGTCATATCTATCTTCTGACCGTTTCTGTAAGCGATCTTCTCGGCTTTGTTCAGGCGCAGATCGCCGCTTGTCACCTCGTCAAGAGAATATCTTCGCTTGAATATCCCCGCTATCTTTGCAAGCAGTATGTCGATATCAAACGGCTTTTCAAGGTAGTCGTCCGCGCCGATGGTAAGCCCGTTGAGCTTATCGTTCTTGCCGCCCTTGGCGCTCAATATGAATATCGGCGTATCGCTTTGCTTGCGTATCCTGTCGCACACGGCAAAGCCGTCTATGCCCGGGAGCATAACGTCGAGCAGCACAAGGCGCGCGCCGTATTTTTCAAAGATATTAAGAGCCTTTTCGCCGCTGTCGGCAACGGTGACGGTGTAGCCCTCGGCACGCAGAAAATCGCTCATCAGCGTGGAAAGCTCCTTGTTGTCCTCGGTAATAAGTATATCTATCATTTTCTCACCCCGCAAAACATTTTCCCTTGATTTAAGAATATCATAGCGCCGTAAACTTGTCAAGTAAAAGCGCAAAGCACCCGACGATGACGATTCGCTGTCATTATCGGGTGTAGTTCTGTCTGTTATCTCTTACCTCTTATCTCTTACTTCTTATCTCTAATTACCAGCCCATTTCCATAAGCCAGTTGTTGAGCGTTCTTTCTCTGTCGCGGATATTGGCGCTTTCCTCGCACACGCCAAGCTCCTTTTCGCCGCGTATCTCGCCGTCAACGATGAACATTACCCTTGAACATTTTGCGGCAACACGCGCATCGTGTGTGACCATCATTATAGTTGTGCCGTCGCGGTTGAGCGAGCAGAGCATCTCCATCACCTCGTCTGATGATGAACGGTTGAGTGCGCCTGTCGGCTCGTCGGCGAAGATTATCTGGGGGTCGTTTATCATGCTGCGGCAGATGCAGGCTCTCTGGAGCTGACCGCCCGACACCTCGTTGATGTCGTGGCCTGCGGTGTCGATGATGCCCATTTTGCGCATCAGCGCCTCGCCCTGCTCTCTTATCTCCTTGCGGGAGCGCTTTTTGCTCTTTGCCTCGGTCGCGGGGAGGATGATGTTATCAAGTATGGTGAGGTTTTTGAGCATATGCATCTGCTGGAAGATGAAGCCCATTTTTTCAAGCCGAACGTTTGCAAGCTTTTTCTTCGGCATTGATGCGATGTTGTCGCCGTCAAGCAGCACCTCGCCCGAGGTCGCATCGTCCATTCCCGATGCGGTGTACAAAAGGGTGGATTTGCCCGAGCCCGAGGGCCCCATTATTGCGACCATTTCGCCCTTGCCTACGTTGAAGCTGACATTGCGAAGTGCGTTGTTCTGCTTTTTGTTGGTGATGTATGTTTTGCAGAGGTCTGTGACCTTGAGTATTGTCTGTGCCATATTTTTCTTCTCCTTTTCTCTTACTCTATACTTGATGTCTGCTGTGCGGTGATGCGCTTTGTATATGCCGCTGTTATCCACACGCTTATTGCCATAAGTGCCATTATCGCTACGGGGTAGATCACCGCAACTCTCAATGTGTTCATCGAGTAGGTGATGCCGCTGTTTACGCCCATTATGCTGAATATCTGATTGCCTATCAGCTTTGATACGGGCAGCGCCAGCAAGCCCGATATGACAGCTGAGATAACTGCGGTGATGATGAATCTCTTGGTGTGCCATTTGATTATCTTGTTATCCTTGAAGCCGATAGCCTTGAGAGTCGCTATCTCGCTCGTTTCCTTGATGACCATTGATCTTTCCATAAGCACTGCTACCATTATTACGATCGCGGCGGAGAGGATAAGGAAGAAGAACTTGATGCTGTCAAATACAGGTCCTACCTCGGTCGTATCCTGCGCTTGCTGTGCGCCTGTTTTTACATCGACGATGTCGGGGAATAAGTCCTTTATCTTTTCTATGCGCTTTTCAACTTCCTTTTCGCCCGGGTCATCGGTGAAGAGTATCTGTGCGGAGAAGCTGCCGCTGATAAAGTTGTAGTCAAGGTCAAGATCTTCGTGGAATCTGATGCTGTGTCCCATATTCATCATAGCATCGTACATACCCGAAATGATAAGGTCGTATTTTTTGTCGCCCACGGTGACGGTTATGGTGTCACCGATGTCTGCGCCGAGGTCCTTTGCGGTGGCGGGCTGGATAGCGACCTCGTCCTTGTTCTGCGGGGCGCTGCCCTTGGTGTAGATGTGTTCATCTGCCTTGTTGTTTACGCCCTGTATGCCAATGACTTTTGTTGCTTTGCCGCCGAACTCCTGTTTGCAGGATATCATCATTTCCTGGAAAACTCGTGCGGGCATACCGTTATCGGCGAGCGTCTGCTCCATTTTCTTGTACTTATCCGTAATGCTCTGCCTGCTGCTGTCATAGCTGTTATCGTTATTGCTGAAAGCCACATCGGCAGGTATGCACGCGAGCAGCGAGAGAGTTTGCTTGCTGTTGAGGGTATCGGCGCAGATGTCAAGGAACTGTATGGGCAGCATAGTGAGTACGAACACAACGATGATGATAAGAAATCTCTTTGGTGCGCTCATTACATCGTTTGATGCCATAAAGGTAGTTGCGCCAAGGCGTGACTTTGAAAGGCGCAGGAAGCCCTTTCGCTTGAATCTTTCGCCTGTCTGACCGTTCCTGATAGCGTCAACAGGGGAGAGCTTGTTTGCTTTTCTTGTGCAGATGAGTGCGAACAGCATTATCACTGCGACTACTGCTACCGCGCAGATGATGTTGATGAAGATGTTGCTGCTTGACTCGACCATTACCGAGGACGAGGAGAGATCTGTGAGAAGGTCGCCGAATGGGAAGCTGAGGGCTGTGCCTATCACTGCGGCAACGACCGAGATGGCAAGGTACTTTACAAGGTACTGGCTGCGTATCTTCATATTGCCAAGACCGATGGCTTTCATAACGCCTATCTCTCTGAACTCTGACGAAATGGTGAAGGAGATGGTAAATCTCAGAACGATGAGTGATACGATTATCAGTATTGCGCTTACTGCCAGAAGCAGCAGGGCAACTATCATATCAAAGAGGTAGGACGCTTTGATGAACTCTTTTTTTCCGCTGAACACAAAGCTCAGATCTGATTTGTTGAGTGCGTCTACGATGTCATCGGCGTGATCTGTGGTGATGTAGTAGAATTTGGTCTTTGTGCCGAGCTTTTCAGCCTCCTGCATAAACGGCTGTGCGTCCTCGTCGTTGACGATCATTCTGCCGATGCCCATAAGCGCCGAGCCGAGAGCTGCATCGTAGAATGTGCCGCTTACCTTGAGATCCTTTTCGACATCTCCGAGGTGCAGGGTGATGGTATCGCCGACCTTTATATCGGACTGGCTGAGGAACTTGTTTGCAATAAGTATCTCGCCCTTTTTCACGCAAGTTATCTTTTGCTTGTTCTCGTCAAAGTAATTGAGCTTTGTTTCGCTTATGGGCATAAGGTTTATTGAGGATTTGAAGCCTGTTTCCTTATTGCCCGCAAGGGT
>CADAEJ010000036.1 GCA_902786965.1 uncultured Ruminococcus sp.
ATAAAAGTTTTAGGGGTGGGGTTTGGGGAGAGACCCTTTTTCAAAAGGGTCCTCCCCAATTACGCGGTGTACACACCGCGGCAAACTCGGATTTGTGGAAAAAGGTCACAATTCGGCACTTGCAAATTCACACTTTATATGATATAATAACTTTGTATGTATTTGTGAGGTGACGGCGTGTGAACAAGGAGCTTGTGTTTTTACTGCTCAAATTCGTGGGCATACTTGCACTTATCATGGGACTGATAATGCTTTGCTGCGTGGTAACTCCCAAGCTTGCGCGCAGGATCGAGAAAAAGCTACCCAAGGATGAGGACGCAGACGGCTCGCAGGGTGATGAGGGCGTAAAGCCCGAGGACTACGAGGTGCAGGGTGTTTTTGATCCGCAAAAGCTCGATGAATATGACCTCAACTACAAAATCTACAACAAGGACATTTACGGAGTTGATTTCAAACATGGGAAAAGGAAAAAACGAAAAGATGGTTAATGCCATCACATCAATGGACGAGGACTTTGCAAAGTGGTACACGGACATCTGCAAGAAAGCGGAGCTTATCGAGTACACCAGCGTTAAGGGCTGCATGGTAATAAGGCCTTACGGCTACGCTATCTGGGAGAACATTCAGAAGGATCTGGACGCGCGTTTCAAGGCGCTGGGTCACGAGAACGTATGTATGCCGATGTTTATCCCCGAGAGCCTTTTGCAGAAGGAGAAGGATCACGTTGAGGGCTTTGCGCCCGAGGTTGCGTGGGTAACGCACGGCGGAAACGAGAAGCTGGAGGACAGGCTTTGTGTACGTCCGACATCGGAGACGCTTTTCTGCGAGCATTATGCAAACATAGTACATTCATACCGCGATCTGCCGAAGCTGTACAATCAGTGGGTATCGGTCGTTCGCTGGGAAAAGACGACAAGACCTTTCCTGCGTTCAAGAGAATTCTTATGGCAGGAGGGTCACACGATACACGAGACTGCGCAGGAGGCTATTGAGGAGACCCGCCGTATGCTCGACTGCTACGCGGATTTCTGCCACGAATCGCTGGCTATACCTGTTGTAAAGGGTCAGAAGACCGACAGCGACAAGTTCGCGGGCGCGGAGGCTACATATGCTATCGAGGCGCTTATGCACGACGGAAAGGCTTTGCAGGCAGGCACATCACACTATTTCGGTGACGGCTTTGCGAGAGCTTTCGACATACAGTTCACAAACAGGGAGAACAAGCTGCAGTATCCGCATCAGACATCTTGGGGTGTGACAACAAGGCTTATCGGCGCTATCATCATGACTCACGGTGACGACAACGGACTTGCGCTGCCGCCTGCTGTTGCGCCGATACAGGTAGTTATCGTGCCTATCGCATTCCACAAGGAAGGTGTGCTTGAAAAGGCGGGCGAGCTTGCAGACAAGCTCAAGGCTGCGGGTATAAGAGTCAAGCTGGACGACAGCGAAAACTCGCCGGGCTGGAAGTTTGCAGAGTATGAGATGAAGGGCGTTCCCGTGCGCATTGAGATAGGTCCGAAGGACATTGAGAACGGTCAGTGCGTGGCTGTTACAAGGCACAACAGGGAAAAGACTTTCATAACGCTTGATGAGGGGCTTGACGGTTTTGCAGAGGCTGTAAAGGAGAGGCTCCGGGCGGTTCATGACGGACTGTACGAGAGGGCGCTTGAAAACCGCGCTAACAAGACGTATACCTGCAAGACGCTTGACGAGATAACCAAGGCGCTTGAAGAAAAGGGCGACGGCTTTGTAAAGGCTATGTGGTGCGGTGACGAGGCTTGCGAGGACAAGGTCAAGGAAGTTACGGGCGTTGGCTCGCGCTGCATACCCGATGAGCAGGAGCAGATAAGCGACGTTTGCGTTTGCTGCGGAAAGCCTGCAAAGTGCATGGTGCTTTGGGGCAAGGCATACTGATAATAAAAAACAAACAGCTTTTCATCGTGGTGGTGAAAAGCTGTTTTTATTATGTCTATTAAGAGTAGACGGTTATTTGTCCGTCCTTCTGGGTGACGACTTTCATTCTGATATTTGGATTATCCTTTTCTTTGGTCGGTACTGCGGTGATGTAGCCTTTATCAGACTTGGTCATATCGTAGTCGCTCTCAAAGGAGATCCACACGTTGTCGAATTTTTCTTTCGTTTTGAATTCGACTGTCGTTACCTCGCCCGATTTGGTGATGGAGATACTGTCGTAGTTAAGGCTTCTCGGGCTTGCGTTTGACAGATCCACAGAGGACAGGGGCGGATTATACCTGAGCCCTTTCATCTTGGAGAGGCTGTAGAACGAATCCTTGATGGTATACTCGGCTACCTCGAAAACAACGCAGTCGGGCTTGAAAAGTCCCACATAGTACGGCATATCAAGAGAATTCTGATAACCGTGTACCATTATGTACTCGCTGAACGAATTCTTAAAGAACTTATCGCCGTAGATGTTCATATAACTGCCCTGGAAAACGAGCGCTCTGGGGCAGCCCTCGGCTTTGCGCTTTTCGTTGACGAAATACTTGAAGGCGTTATACTGCTTATCTATGCGAAGTCCCTCGTAGCCCTTTACCTCGGTTATCTTATCTTTGACCTGGTAATCGGGAACGGTCTCGTTTATGGGGAAGCGGGAGGTCGGCAGATATTTCTGCGTTTTCTCGCTGACATTGAACTCCTTGGGGTCGTTGAGGTGTATTGCGGGCAGCGACTCTTTTAGCTTTTTGAGGCAGTTCTGCGTGCCGTAGAACGCGCCGTTGTAGTTCCAGTGGTTAGCGTCATACTGCTTATTGAAGACCTCTGTGCCTGCGGCTTTTACTCGCTGGAGCTCCTGGATATTATCAACGACATTTATGCCGCGCGCTTTAAGGTCTTTGATGAGTTTATCCATACGCTCGTGTGTATAATTTATCGAGCTTGGGACTTTATCGGGGTAGATGGTCGATTTAGCAGGGTCGATCATTACCACGAAAGGTATCTTCCTCTGCTGGCAGTAAGCCTGCATACTTTTAAGGGCATCGGAAAATGCTTTTTCATACTCGCCGTACTCGGTATCGGTGGTTATGCCTGCGCCGAAGATATAGTTATCCTTTCCGTAGGAATATGACGGGTGGGCGACTTTATGGAACGCATATTTATTGATGATGCTGTAGCCAAGTATCATCTGCTCGCGCAGACCGATACGGTCGTTGATATACTCCTGCGTGCGCACCGTCCATCTTTTTGACTGGTCGGAAGATGAACTGAACGGGCTTTCTGCAAGCTTGCGGTTATCTATATCCGACACTGCGCCCGATTTGAAGTTGAACAGAGCCATCGGCACTGCTATTATCGCAAAGAACGCTATAAGCGTAAATACTTTTATGCCTTTCACTGCTTTATCTCCTTTCGCACGTCAGAATTGGAAATACATAAACGGGCTGTAGGTGGAGTTTACCATAAACATTATGGCTACGGCAAACAGCAGTATACCCAGAAGCTCGCGGAAAAACATTGCGCCGCTTGAATCTCTCTTATTCTCGCAGGCATCCTTTACGCCCTCGATACCCAGTATAGTTGAGCCGAACAAGCCTATCACCGCAAAGGCGATTATGCGCCAGTCGAAATAGTAGAGGAAACCGTAAGGCACGTTCTTTGCGCCTGCGCCGAACATTACCTTGAACCAGTCGATAAGCTCCTTGAAATCGGTGAACCTGAATACTATCCAGGTGAAATAGATTATCGCCATGGTGAATATCCACTTGATGAAGGACGGTATCGCATCGTAGAAGTTTGAATTCTCCATAAGCTTTTCAAGTATCCTGAACAACCCGTGGAGTGCGCCCCAGCAAAGGAATGTCCAGCCTGCGCCGTGCCAGAGTCCCGTAAGGATAAAGACTACTGCGAGGTTGAGCACTGTTCTGCCCGTACCCTTGCGGTTGCCGCCGAGGGGTATGTAGACATACTCTTTGAACCAAGTGCCCAGCGAGATATGCCAGCGTCTCCAGAAATCTTTTATCGAGGTAGACAGGTAAGGGAAATTGAAGTTTTCCTTCATATCGTAGCCAAGTAACCTGCCAAGGCCGATAGCTATATCGGAATATCCCGAGAAATCGAAGTATATCTGGAGCATGAACAGGAAGTTGATGCCCCATGCTGTACCCGCACTTATTGCGGCGCCGTTTGTCTGAGCGATGCACGCGCCGAGGGTATCGGCGATTATCAGCTTTTTGGCAAAGCCCATCATTATGCGCTCAACGCCCTCAAAGGCTTTATCGAGAGTGAGGAACTTTTCGCCGCACTGCGGCTTGAAGTCCTTCCAAAGCACGATAGGGCCTGATATGACCTTGGGGAAAAAGCACAGATACAATGCGCAGTCGATAGGGTTCTTGCAGTCTGCATCGCCTCTGCGGATATCGACAAGATAGGATATGGCAGAGAAGGTGATGAAGGATATGCCTATCGGTGCGACAAGCGATTTCTGCTTGCCGGAGAAATTGAAGGTGAAAAAGTCGGTTATGAAATCGGCATACTTATAGTAGACAAGTATGAACACGACTACGGACACGCAAAGGGTGATGATGCCGATGCTTATCCAGTCGGTCTGCTTCCACCACTTTGGCTTTTCCTGCGCTTTCTGCTCTTCGGCAAGGCGCTTTTTTATCTCGCGCTTGCGCTTTTCTATCGGGTCAAGTATCTCTTCCTCGGGCTCGGGCTCTTCCTCGGGCTCGGGTTCGGGCTGGTAGTACCCGAAATCATCCTTGGGCTTTTTAACGTAATCCCGCTTGAACTGTATCCCCCAGCCCATACCGTAGACGGCTGCGATATAGATGACCAGCTTCCACGCTTCGCCGACGCCTGCCCAGTTGTAGAAAAAGAGGCTGATGAGTATCAGCACTATTTCGGGCAGCTGTGCTTTTGTCAGCACCTTTGCAAGCGGTCCCCTTGTGCTTAACAGATAAAACAGGTAATATATTACCACACACACGGGGAAAAACAGGAACAGAAATGTTTGTGTTGTAAATCCCATAACATTCTCCCTCTTCATATTTGATGACGCTGTACAGCACTTCCCTACAACTGCACAGACTTTGAGATGTTTACAAAAACAGTATAACACATAGACCTTATTAAATCAAGTACCCAATACACAAAAAATTCAGAACCGGCAAAATAATGCGCAGTTCTGAAATTATCTGTACTATTTTGTTTTTGCTGCAAGCTCCAGTATCTCTATCTGTCCGGTGAGGATATCGGAATACTTGACGGTATGCAGCTTCTCGCACCCGTCGTGATGCTCGCGCAGTCTGAAAACGTTGGGATAGATGCCAACTATCTCGGCGGGGTCATTTAAAATGCTTATTTTAGGACGTTTTATCGACACGTTGACGTGAACGTGCGGGTCCTTGTCAGACAGAGCCTTGACGGCGGCTCTTATCGCTTCAAGCGGATTCATATCTGCCTCCTTGTCATAGGTACAACACATCTCGGCAAACGTATATGACCTTAAAACTCACGGTGCTGCGCGGTTTGACCGTCCTATCTGCCGTGCCGCCGCAGGTATGGCGCGCGCAGGTACTGATGAGAGCTTACGCCTTTATTATAGCATATTTTTTACTTTTTTGCAAGTGCCTCGGCTGCTGCCTGCTCCTCCATTTTGGCATAGAGCTTATAGACCGGCGCTGCTGACAGCATATCCTCTGCGGTGCGCGCAAAGAGGCTGTCGCTGAAAAGCTCCTGCGGGTCGGCGCTGTCATAGCAAAGGCATATGGACTTTCTGTTCACCCAGTCGAGAATATCGCTTTTGCAGTCTGGGAAACGGTTCTTTTTATACATCTCGCCTGCGAGGTAAAATCTGCTTTGGTTTTCAAACGCTTTTTTCGCGGCTTTGAAGGTCTTATCCCCTGAAAGCGCCATTTTGCGAAGCTGCTCCATTGCGGCGGTGCTTGTGCGGTAATATCCGCAGCCGTAGCCGAAGCCCTCGAGGGAGATATAGAAATAAAACTCGGGGACGAGGTCGTAGGCGCTTGCTTTTTTGCGTCTGACCGAACACCACAGCGAATCGCGGAACACGGCTCCGCCCCTGACGTAGCGCGCATCGCGGTAGATGCGGCTGACGCACTTGGGTGTACAGATAAGCTGCGGGTCGATTTTCTCCATTACGGGTGCGAGCGTTTGCAGAAGCTCGGCAAATGGCGCAAGGACGAGCTTTTCGTAATCTGCCTTATGGTCTTTGAACCACTGCCTGTCGTTGCGCATATAGTTTTCGCTGATAAATTCAAGTGCTTGTACTGTGAATGACATTTTTTCAACTCCGAATTATTTGCTTTTATATCGTCAATTTCATCATATCGCCGAAGTCCTTGCGGGACTGCGCCCACGAGAGCATCATTTCCTCTGACCAGACGTTTGAATCGACGAGCATATAGGTGGTCAGCTCGCCCGTTACCTGTGCGCTGACTGTGGCGCTTGCCTCGTCATAGGTGGTGGTCAGCGGCAGCAGCGCGTTCGCCTGCTTATCAAAATAGGCGACATACAGCGCTTTTATGCCGTCACGCTCCTTTTTGCCGAAGGTGAGGTTTTTGGCAACGTAGTCCTTATCCATACGGAAATACAGCACTGCGCTGCGGCAGTCAACGCTGCTGTCGGCGGTAATATCCACTGCGCTGCCGACAAGCACCTTGCTGCCTTTGAGGTCGGCTTTGGCGGTCTGCTGCGCTTTGAGCTTGCTTTCTGCGCCCGATTTTGCGAACAGCTTCATAGACAGCGCGAACGGCTGCCCTGCGGCATTTACCGATCTGAACACCGCTGATGATGCGGGCACGGGCTGCTCGGAATAGCCGCCCGAGGCTGTACCCTTGCCCTTTTGCAGAGGGTCGGTGCCTGCTTTGACCTCGTCGCCGTCCTTTACGCCGTCACCGTCGGTATCGGGCTTTAGCGGATCGGTATGGCAGATATTGACCTCGTCGCCGTCGGAGAGCCCGTCGTGGTCGGTATCGGGGTCTTTGGGGTCGGTCTTCAAGCGTATCTCGGTCTCGTTGGAGAGCCCGTCATTATCAAGGTCTACCTTGGTATCGTACACGCCCTTTTGCTTGGAATCGCGCACGAGGGGGTCGGTGCCTGTGAGACAATGCTCCTGATAGTCGGTCAGGCCGTCACCGTCGGTATCTTTCTTTTTGGGGTCGGTATTTATCTGCTTCTCTACGCTGTCGGGCAGGCCATCGGTATCGGTATCCTTGCCCTCGCCGCGCTCGGAATACTCTTTCTGCTGCGCCTGCGGGTCATAGACGGTTTTTTCCGTTTTCTCGGGGAACTCGGTAACAACGGTGGTCGTTTTGGAGGTCGTCTGCGAGCTGCTTTCGGCGACTGATGATGTGTCTGCCGTGGAGGCAGTCGTACCCGAGGTGGTCGTTTCGGCTTGTGATGATGAGCTGTCTGCCCTGCTGCTGTCCTTTGCGCTGCTGCTTGAAGAGCAGGCGGTACAGGTAACAAGACACAGCGCGAGTAAAAAGGCTGCTATTCTTTTAGTCATTTTAGTATCCCCTTTATTGTTGTTATGCGCGGCGATCATCAATCGTCTATCCAATCGACATTGGTGACGTACATTACCTCGCAGCCCTGACCGCCTTCTCCGTCATGGAAGTCATCTCTGACGGTGCTTGAATACCATTCGGACGTTGCGTGGTCGGTCTTTCTCACACCGTCTATATTGACAAGGTAGCCGCGCAGGCGGATATGGTCGCCTTTACGGACTTTGAGCAGGTCTTTTTTAACGTTCGCTTCGGCGGGAATGACATGATTGTTTGAGAACTGCGATAGCACACTTGTCGTATCTCCGCCGAATTTTGAAAGCTTTTCATCAGTCAGCACACAGCGTCCGTTCCGCACGCCCTGGGACCATTCAAAGTCTATCTCCTCGTTTTTCTCGGCGACCTTGCCCCACCCAATAAGCAGGTCAACAGGTGATAAAACATCACCCATATTATCCGTCTCGTCATACTCCCTGGTGTGCAGGACAACTCCCTCGATGTCATAGGAATACTGGTAGGTCATTTCCATTTCCCAGCCGCCTTTTTCAAACCTTATCACATCGCAGTTGACCTTGGTCTGCTTTGGCTCGGGAATGCCCTCTATCGAGCGCGTTCTGAGCGCATAGTAGATCATTGAGCCGAAAAAATACAACAGATACACTATCCCTATGATAAGCAGGGCGACCACTGATGCGGCAGCGAACCCTGCCTTGACGGGCTTATCTTTTTTCATATGTTCTCCCCCTTTGCTGTCAGGTGTCTATCCAATCGACATTGGTGACGTATATTACCTCACAGTCGGTATCCTCGCGCGAGGTGCTTGTATGCCAATAGCCTATCCTGCCGTCCTTTGAACTTTCGCCGTAAACGTCCACAAGATAGCCGCGAAGGCGGATATAGTCGCCCTTGCGGACGCTCAGAAGCTCCTTTTCGACATTTTTATCGGCGGGGATAAGGTGGTTGTTGGAGGTATTCTTAACGTAGTCATCGACTGTGCCGCCGAATATCTTCATTTTCTCCTGTGACAGCGGTGCGCAGGTGAGTTTTCTGTTCCCATGCGACCAGTCAAAGCCGACCTCTTTATTCTTTTCGGCGACAAGTCCCCAAGCGATGCCGATATCCACAGGCGAGATAGAGTCGCCCATATCATCAGTCAGCGGATAGGTACGGGTATGCACGGCAAGCCCACGGATATCATAGGCACATTTATAGTGCATTTGCAGATTCCAGCCGTTTTTCTCAAAGCTTATCGTTTCGCTGGTGACATCGTGCTGCTTTGGCTCGGGAATGCCCTCTATCGAGCGCGTTCTTCCGCTATGGTACCAGATACTGCCCAGATACCAGACTACAAAGCCTGCACCTATTATGAGCAGTGCGGTCACGGCAGCGGCAGGATAGCCTTTCTGTCTTTTTTGTCTGTATGACATTATTCTGTTCTCCCCTTTTTTATCTTTATGTTCACATTATACAACACTTTTGCGCACAAATCAACAACCTGCCGCCGCGGCGGCACGCATTTCTCCTTGCTGATAAGTCCGGTGATGCAGCCTCACTTATTCAAGCCCGGAGCTGTACTGCGGTGATGATCTTACACTGATCTGTTTCAAAAAACCGCCTGTTAGTCACAAGCGGTTCAGCCTTGCCCGATAATTTCTATCTTTGTTATATAAAATACCTCGCACGCGCCGTCGCCCGAATCAAGCCGTGACTCGCTGGTATTCCACTCAAACCACGAACCGTCGGGATGCGTGGCATAGACATCGACGAGGTAACCCTCGAGCTTTACTCTGTCGCCGCGCTTTATCTGCTCGAGCTGTTTTTTCACGCTGTTATCGGCGGGGATAGAGTGGTTGTTGGAATACTGCCTGTCCACGTCCGCATTTGTGCCTACGGGGGCGAGGTCGGCTATATCATCAACGTGCCAATAGATCCATCTGTCGTGCTGGTCCCAGTTGAAGTCTATGGAGCCGTTGAATGCGGCGACCTTTCCCCACGCAAGCCCGAGGTCTACGGGGGCGAGCTTATCTGCGAGGGCATCGCCGTCATAATTCCTGGTGCTGACGACGAGGGCATCTATGGTATAGTTGAATCTATAGGTTATCTCGACACTGTAGCCGTCTATCTGCTTTGTGATGCTGCCCTGCGCCTGTGTCTGAACGGGCTCGGGCAGACCTGCGAGCGACCTGCGCGTTCCGTCTGAATGCAGATAGGAAGAGAGCCAGCCTGTTGAGAGGGCGAGCACAAGAAATATCAGAAGAGGTATTCTGCGGTTCGTCTGCACGCCGTTCATTCGCTCACCGTCCTTTCGCGCAAGGCGTGGGTCTATCGTTTATCCCTATCGACAAAGGAGAGGAATATCGTTCCTATTATTACGTAGCAGACTGCGAAGAGAATGGGAAATCCCCACATTTTCATAAGGTTTGCTGCTTCAAAGTCGAAATCGCTGTTTTTGGGTGCGCCTGCCATACCGTTGAGGTTTGAGGTTATACATATCGCGTTGAGTCCCCATTTGGAGACCATAAGGTATGACAGCTTTTTGGTGAAGCCGTTGAGCTCGAATATCATTCCCGAGAGGATAAGCTGGAGTATCAGCACAAAGGGCATTACCGTCATTGCGGTCTGCGGTGTTTTGACTATGCAGGAGACCATAAGGCCGAGCATATCAGAGCAGAAGATTATGATGAAAAACGATACGGTAAGCTCTATCGCGACGGGCAGAAGTACGCCCTTTGACGGCACTGTGCTGTTATTGAAGATGATGGTTATGGCGGTGACTATCGCCGCTTCGATGAGGCACTGGATAAGCTCGAAAACCGCGTGGGCACTGACGTAGGCGAACACGCTCATACCCGAGCGATGCTCTCTTTTGATGATGTCGCGCTCCTTGCAGACGGACTGTATGGAGTTGAAGATGCCTATCCAGATACACGCGCAGACAAGCGCAAATGCGCCGTTTCGGGTATCGCGGTAGGTCTTGAACATATTCGCGCCGGTGACGCAGCTGATGAGGAAGGTGATTATGCCCGAGCTTATGAAGGCTTTCCAGCCGTTTTCGTTGAGGAATATGCGGTAGCATTTGCCGAAGTAAATTCTTATCTGTTCGCCGATAGATGAGCGCATCTGACAACTCTCCTAACTGTAAAGTCCCTTGAATTTGCCGATAAAGTAATCGGGCTGGTCATTGACCTTGCCGACTATCGCTTCAAGGTTGTCGGTATCGAAGAACTTGTACGAGTCCTCGACTGTACCGAAGAATGACACATAGCCGCACTGGTCCTGCTTGCTTTTGGCAAGGACGAGCACCTTGTCAAAGTTATGGGCTATACGGTTCGCGCCGTGTGATATGATGACGATTATTTTGCCCTCGTCTGCTATTTTGCGCAGTATCGCCATGAGCTGAACGGTATAGTGGCCGTCGATGCCGCTGTCGGGCTCGTCGAGGAAGAACACCTCGGGGTCGGCGATGTACTCTATTGCGACACTCAGGCGCTTTCTCTCGCCACCGCTGAGCTGTTTTACGAGGCTTGATTCGACCTTATCGAGCTTGAAAAGGGTAAGCGTTTCATAGACTTTCTTTTCTATCTCCTCGTCGGGCATATCGTCGGGGAGCTTTAGCTGGGCGGCGTTGCGCAGGGTATGGTAGACACTGTCAAAGCCGCGCATAAGGTCGGACTGGGGCACAAAGCTTATCTTATTCTGCACCGTTTCGTCATCGGCATACAGGTCTACATTATCGTAGAGTATCTTGCCTTCGGCTTTTTCGTAGCCAAGGATCGCGTTGACGAGGGTGGTCTTGCCCGCGCCCGAGCCGCCGAGGATGAGTATCATCTCGCCGCTGCGGAAGGTGACGTTGATATCGCGCAGCAGTGCGTGGACGCTGAACAGCTTTCTGACAGTTCTCTGAACGATATGTATCTCAAGCGTTGAGCATTTATTGGTGCCCTGCTGGTCGTATCTGACGTTCTGATAGATTATCCTGTCGCCGAGAAAAACAAAGTTGATGTTGACTATCCTTATGCAGTCGCCGACATTGATGTACACGGGTGCGGCAACGCGGCAGTTGTTGAGAAAAACGCCGTTGGTGCTGTTTTTATCGGCGAGCGCCCATCTGCCCTCGCTGACAAAGAACATTGCGTGGTCGGCTGATATTGCCTGCGAGCTTACGGTGATATCGGCATCAACGCGCCTGCCGATATTGACCTGCGTTGTTTCGGTAAGGTCTATCGTCTGGGCGGTAAAGCCTGCGGGGTGGTCAAACATCATTATCATTGTGATAACGTCGTCCGCGGTCAGCGGCGAGCCGTTATAGATATGCAGCACATCGCCGTTTGTGAGCCTTTGCACTGCGCCTGCTTCGAGCCGTGTGCCGTTATAGTATGTGCCGTTGCTGCTGTGGGTATCCATATAAAAGCAGCCGTTGGTCCCGCACATGAACTTTCCGTGGGCACGGGAAACGAAATCGGCATCAAGGTCGATATCGACCATTTTTTCTTTGGAATGTCTTCCGACAGTTACCTCGCCGTCAAGGGTCACGGACTTCATTGTGCCGCCCTTTACGATGAGCAGCTGCGGTCCGAAAAACCTTTCGGAATAAAGCACTGTATTTGACATAGAGAGTTCCTCCCAAAAATCAGCTGTTTATCTGCTTGAACACAGCCTCTTTCTTATTCTTTGTATCCTTTTCCTTTTCCTCGGATGTGGAGAAGGTCACGCTGTAGCGGCCTACATCATTTTCGATAGCTACCTGCTTATCAAGCGGACAGTCGATTATCGAAAGGCGGAAATAGCCCTTGCCAAGCTCCTTGAGGTCGATGCCCTCAAAGTATGAAACGGCGATGCTGAGCCCCTTTATATTCTTGACATTGTCAAGGGTGGTGAGGGGGTTGTTGTAGACAAGCACGCTTTCGTAGGTCTTTGACGGTGCGAGATCGAGCTTTTTGATGTTGTTGCTGCTAAGATCAAGCACATACATACTGCCGCTCATCGCTGCGGATATTTTCTCTATCGGAGCCATATCGCTTATGCTGTTGTGGGCAAAGCTGATACAGGTCAGCTCTTTCATCGGTGAAAGCACATCAAGGGCGGATATTTTATTGTTATCGCCCGATATTGCTTTGAGCTTGGTGCAGTTTTTTATGCTGTCAAGGCCGGTTATCTGATTGTTGTTGAAGCTCAGTGCCAGAAGCCCCGATGCGCTGGCAAGCGGTGAGAGGTCGGAGACCTGATTGTCGTCAAGAAAGACGCTTTTGAGCTTGGCGCTGTTTTTGGACAAAAGCGAGATGTCGCTTATTTTATTGGAGCTGATGTTGACGTAGTAAAGCACGGTGCAGTTGGTTATGCCCGAAAGCTCGGTGATCTGGTTATGGCTGCACTCAAGCTTTTCAAGCCTGATGACTTTTTCAAGTCCTGAAAGGCTTGTGAGCTTATTGTGGTTGAGGTTGAGGTTACGAAGATCCTTGCAGTTTTCAAGCGGCTTCAACGAATCGACCTGATTGCTGCTGAGATCGAGCGTACCCAATGTGCCGTTGTCAGAAAGGGCGGAGATGTCCTTTATCTGATTGCCGGAGAGATGGATGTTTGACAGCTTTAAGCCTTTGAGTGCCAATATATCGCTTATCTTGCAGTTTTGCGCGTTGAAAGTATAGAGCCTTTTAAGCTCCTTGACGGGCGAGATGTCGGAAACATCGCAGTAAGAAATATTAAGGCTCCTGATGAGCGCGGCTCCTGTTTTTACAAAGCTTATATCGGTGAGCTTGGGGTTGCCCAGGCAGCTGAAATTATAGAGCTTTTCCATTTTGGCAAAGTCAAGCCCTTTGAAAACGTCATTGCCCATATCGCACTGCTCGACCTGAAGATTGGTCAGCGTTGTCAGCTTTGACAGCGGCGAGAGGTCTTTAAAACCTGTACACTGCTCTATCGAAAGGTAGCTGATATCGCCTGCTTCCCACATAACGTCCATAGTTTCCTGCGGTATCTGGCACTTTGTGATGAATATGCTCCTTATGCCTTTGCGGCTTTTGATCTGGCTGATATCCTTGGGGGTGACGGCAGTTTCGCGAAAACTGACATAATCTCCGTCTATTTTGAAATTGAGCGAGGCATCGGTATCCTTGAAAGATGTAGGTTCAAGCTTTTCATCGGCGTGGGTGCTTGAGGCGCCCGCTTTGCCCGATCTGCCCATAAGGTACACCACAAGCAGCACAACTGCGGCTATGCCGAGTATGACGAGAAAGGCGGTGAGCGCTTTTTTACGCTTGCGCTTTTTTACCCTTTCGGCGACCTTGCGGTCGATCTCGCTTTGCTGCGGCTGCATCTGCGGCGGGATATACGGCTGCTGCGGCATCTGCATCTGCGGTGCATAGTTATAGGAATTGTATGTACTGTCGGTATACTGTGACTGAACGGTACTGCCCTGCGGCATTTGCGGCTGCGCGGTCTGATACTGCGGCATCTGTGGCTGCGCGGTCTGATACTGCGGCATCTGCGGAATCTGAACAGGCTCACGGTAGCCTGCGTTGATATTCTGCGGAACTGCGGCATAGCGGGTGCTTTGATCCTCGGGGGCGGAAAATGCTGTTCTGCCCTCGTCATCGGCGGCTTGTGTCTTTGTGCCGCCCGAAAGCGCAAAGGGGCTTATATCTTTAAGCAGGTCCTCGATGCTTTGGTAGCGGTCCTGCTGCAAGACGCTCAAGCCCTTCATAAGCGCGGCTTCAAAGCGCGGGTCTACGCTGATGCCCATTTGTGAGGGCGGTTTGAGCTCGTCATTGTGCAGTCGGTCGTTCGCTTCATCGGGAGTGACTCCCGTGATGCACTTATATATAGTTGCGCAAAGGGCATAAACGTCCGTCCACGGTCCCTGCACGCCCTTGCTGCGATACTGCTCCTCGGGGGCATAGCCGGGTTTGAGCATGAGTGACATACTGCGGTTGCCGTCACGCGATGCCTGCCTTGCTGCGCCGAAATCTATCAGCTTTACGGAGTTTTTCAGTATCATTATATTCGACGGGCTGATGTCGCGGTGGATAAGTCCCTGCTTATGCACCTTTTCGAGCGATATCATAACGGGCATAAGGATAGTGAGCGTTTGCTCGGGTGTCATCGTGCCCTCGGCTTTGAGCTTATTGCTAAGGCTCATACCGTCAAGGTACTCCATAACGATATAGGCGGTATTGTTCTCTATGAAAAAGTCAAGGATATGGACTATGCCCATCTCACCCGAGAACTTTGCGAGAGTTTTTGCCTCGGTGAGAAAGCTCTCTCTGCCCTTATAAAAGGCATTCCTGCCGTTTTCATCGGCTGTTTCGGTGACCTCGGGCGACGCGCTCGTATTGCGGTTTACAAGCCCTGCGGGGTAAAACTCCTTGATGGCTACTATACGGTCAAGGCGGGTATCCTTACCGATATAGGTTATGCCAAAGCCGCCCTCGCCTTTTGCTGCGCCGACTACATATCTGCCGCTTAAAACAGTATGCGGCAAAAGTCTGTGCGGCGGTGTGGTGACATTCTGGCTCTGGGCGCAGTGAGGGCATTTATCGCTGCCTTCGGGTATTTCATTCATACAGAATATGCAAAGCAAGCTTTATCCCTCCCCAAGCATTATGACAACGGCTGTGTTGTTATCGTTATCATCGGCGACTCTGCGCTCGCGGCATTCCACCATTTTTTCAAGCCACTGCTGCGGCGTTTGCGACTGTTTCAGCGCACTGCACATCTCGCTCTCAAAGACGTGCTCCCAGAAGCCGTCGGAGCACAGCAGCAGGCTGTCGTAATCGGTATTTTCAAGGCGCGAGATATCGACCGCGACCTCGGCTTTGCCGCCGAGCGACCGCGTGAGGATACATCTGTCCTCGTGGATGCGTATCATATCGGGGGTTATCTCGCCGCTGTCAACACACATCTGCGCTACGCTGTGGTCGGTGCTCTGAAAGACTATCTCGCCGTGCTTGAAGGCATACACTCTGCTGTCGCCCACATTTGCGACAAGCGTCTGCGATTTGTCTACCCACACCGATGCGGCTGTGGTCTTCATACGGTTATTATATTGCTCCTGCGCGTCGATTATTATTTCATTCGCCTCGTCATAGGTCTGCACAAGGTCAAAGCCCTCGGATTCAAACGCGCTTTCAAACTCGTCCACAAAGAGCTTTGAGGCTATCTCGCCGCCGATATAGCCGCCAAGTCCGTCGGCAACTGCTGCTGCAAAGCCGTTTCTGCCCCAGCAGACAGTATAGGAATCCTGATTATTGCGCCGCGTGCCGATGTGCGAATATGTATCATAAATGAAGTTCATAATTCTCCCCCGCCCCAAATCGTCATATACATAGTTAATTATACACTTTTATACATTCAATGTCAATGTTTATGGCAAACAAAATCGGTATTGAAAAATACGCAGGGATATGTTATACTGTAAGCACTTAAAACATGGGGGGTAATGACAATGAAAACTAACAGGGCGGCAGCAATTATCTGTGCGGCGGTACTGGCTATGGGAATGCTCACGGGGTGCGGTGGATCTTCAAGCACGGTGACAGAGTCGAAAAAGCCGCAGCAGGTGGATTCAAGCGCGGCAGAAACTGCAAAGACGGTCAAGGACACTGACGTTTTCGAGGGGCTTTTGAAAAACGGCGGCGAAAAGTGGCTGGGGCTTACAAGGGAGCAGATCAGTCAGAGATCGGACGGCGCTTTTGACAAGGCGAATGCAAAGGAATCGACCGAGGACTATGATGTATTCGACCTGGGCGAGCAGACGGCTATACTCGGCGGAAAGGCTGATATAGGCGTGAAGATGCCTGTGAGCCTGTGGATAAGCTACAAGGACGGAAAGGCAACAAAACTGATGTATGACATAAACCACGACGAAACGGTTTATGATGCGGACGAAAAGCCTGTGCTTGCGGCGCTGGAAAAGTTCCTGGCGGAAAATGTTGCGCAGGGCTACACCAAAAAAGAAGGCAACAAGGCTATGGGCAAGGGCTCGTTCTACTTCTTTAACGGCGACAAGCAGGGCTATGTTTTTGAGGTGCACGTTTCAAGCGGTGTAGGCTCGACAAACTTCCCTGTCAAGCTGTCTGTACAGACATACGCGGACAAATACGGCAAATAAAAAATCAGCCGATCACAGCGGTAGTGCTGCGGTCGGCTTTTTGTTATGGGCTATTTTATTCTGCGGGCTCGAACTGATCCTTGCCTACGCCGCAAAGCGGACAGACGAAATCATCGGGAACATTCTCCCAGGCTGTGCCTGCTGCTACGCCTGCATCGGGCGCGCCCTCCTGCGGATCGTAGATGTATCCGCAGACGCTGCATACATATTTCATTTTTACACCTCCCTGCTGCTGTGGAATTTTGGCTTTTGGGTATTATACACGATTATGCTGCAAAAGTCAACAGTTTTTTAAAAGTCCTGATTGACATCGGCTTGCAGGTCTATTATAATAGGCATAAGAATTACGAACGGGGGTGCAAAACGGCTGTGATGATTACCGATGCGGCGCGCGGTGACCTTGAGGAGATACTGCGCTTACAGTACATTGCATACGAAAGCGAGGCGGCGCTTTGCGGCACGCGCGATATCCCGCCTTTGAAGCAGACGCTTGAGGAGATACAGGACGAATATGACAGCGGTGTGATACTCAAAATGGTCGGTGACAGCGGCAGTATCATCGGCTCGGTGAGGGCACAGGAAAAGGACGGGAGGGTATACATCGGCAAGCTGATGGTACACCCTGCGCACCAGCGTAAAGGGTACGGCACAAGGCTTTTAAAGGCGATAGAGCAGCGTTTCCCAAAGCGCTGGTATGAGCTTTTCACAAGCACGAAAAGCGTGGGGAACATAAGGCTGTACAAGTCGCTTGGGTACAATGTGTTCAATGAAAAGGGCGTTGGCGACGGTCTGCGGTTCGTATATCTGCAAAAGGCTGTGCCGCAGGGAAATTTTGACGGCGGTGTGGTGAGCTTCGCGTGCGGCTGCTGTCAGAGTAAGGCGGAAATGAAAACGGACACACCGCCCGAATTCGCAGGCTGGGCTTATTCCTGCGAGAGAATAGAGTGGCTGGCACAGGGCGCGCCTTTGCCGCGGCTTGACGAGAGGCATTTTGAGAGGCTTGACAAAACTCCGAAAATCAGCGAAAGGCACCGACTGCGCGTATGTATGGCGTTCAGGCAGGCACTTGGCAGCGAGTTCTATATGCAGTATCTTGCGCCGGGGCTGTATCTTTCGGGTGAGGCAAGCGGCGAAAGCTACCGCAGGTGTGCGATAGTTAAATGCAGGCTTGACGGGGTCATCTGCGCAACGCAGTACAGCGCTTGGGTGGACATAACGGTGCTTGATGTTATAGGGTACGGTGATATGCACAAGAGGTTTGAGCCGAAAACGGCAGACTGCACGCTTGAAAAAATGTGTGACTATCCGCTTGAACACGCGGAAAACTATATCGACTATGACGATGAGGGCTGGAAGGAGTTCTCGTGGACGATGCAGGGCGATGTCGGCGCTGGCGGTGTGATCTGCACCGATGAAAAGAGCGTTAGGCATCTTATCATTTCGCAGTATTATGATTTTCACGATGATATAACCTACTTTGGAAACATTGTGAGCAGACAGGAGCCGCAGGAAAAATGAGGGACACAAGAAAAAGCAGGGAATATTTTGATGAGTTTATCAAGGACGCACAAGAGGCTCTTGCGGAGTTTGAGCAGGATATAAAGGACGGCAGCATCGCGTCTGACAGGATAGCAGATATACAGGACTGGATACTGATCGAGAAGATAGATCTGCTTATCGCAAGGTACTCGCGCGGTGATGATATTGCGCTGCTGCGAGGCGAGATAGAGCTGATGGCTGACGATTTCTGCAAATGGTGGGACACCGATGCGTACACGGGCAACATACGATTCGCTTCGATGGCGTATCTGTTCGGTGCAGATGAAAAGGTCCTTGGGAAGATACGGGAAAGTCTTTGCGCGAAAAATGACGGCAGGACTTTCGATCGGCTGATAGATTTTATCCTCACGGGGAATAAGGGCAGCGGACAGCTTGCGTGGGAAAAGTCGTATCATCTGCTTGCAGAGGCGATAGCTTCAAAAGACGCGCAGCCTTTGAAAACGTATCTTGGCAGGTGGTACAGCAGCAACCGCGGCAGCGAGTGGTACGACACGCACAAGGAGGATGACGAGGAGCTTTTATACTGCGGTTACTGGTGCTTTGAGGCGGCGGCTGTTGCAAAGCGCGCAGGGATCGACGATGCGCTGATAAGGGATAACAAATACTATCCGAGTGACCTTACAGGTAATTAAGGCAGGAGGGACAGGCTATGATTCCAGAATTTAAATATCACCCCGATCCGCTGGGCACAGGGGCTTTTCAGCAGGGTGAGGCAAGAAGATGCGACTGCTGCGGAAAACAGACGGAGATATGGTACGAGCAGCCGTTTTACTGTGAGCAGGACGTGGAGTGTTTGTGTCCGCAGTGCATTGCGGACGGCTCGGCGGCAGAGAGATTCGGCGGCGAATTTCAGGACAGCGCGAGCGTGGGCGAGGTATCAGACGAGGCAAAGCTGGACGAGCTTGTTCACCGCACGCCGGGGTACATCGGCTGGCAGCAGGAATACTGGTACGCGCACTGTGATGATTTCTGCGAGTTCGTAGGGTATGTCGGCTGGAAGGAGCTGGCGGAGATGGGCATTGACGGCGAGATAGAGCAAAGCTACGACAAGGACATCAATATGTTCGACCTTGAGGACGTAAAAAACGATATGGCGAACGGCGGCGGTATGCAGGGGTATTTGTTCAGGTGCCTGCACTGCGGACGGCACTTTTTGTACGTTGACTGTGACTGAGGCTGAAAGGAGAAGGTATGATAATAGACATTTCACAGGAGGTATTCTCCTGCAAGGTCTTCCCCGGGGACGATGCGCCCAAGCCCGATAGGGCGATGAGCATTCAAAAGGGCGACATATGCAATCTGACGAACTTTTCGATGTGCGCACACAACGGAACGCACGCTGATGCGCCGTTTCACTTTATTGACGGCGGAATGACTATTGACAGGATACCGCTTGATGTATTTGTGGGCGAGTGCTATGTTGCGCTGCACGCCGGCGAGGTAACGCGAGAGGCGGCGCTTGACATTATGGGACGCGCGCGGGCTGCGGGTGCGGACAGGCGGATACTTATCAAGGGCGATGCGGTGATGACCGCGCAGGGCGCGCAGGTCTTTGCACAGGCAGGCATTCTGCTTATCGGCAACGAGAGCCAGACGTTCGGTCCGCCCGATGCTCCAAAGCAGGTACACGAGATACTGCTCGGCGCACAGGTTGTGCTGCTTGAGGGTATCGTGCTTGCACAGGCTGACGAGGGAAAGTATTTTCTCAACGCTGCGCCGCTTAATCTCGGCGGCTGTGACGGCGCTCCGTGCAGGGCGATACTTATTCGATAACTCAGTATTTGTCGGGGTATGTTCGGTGTATAATCGGGCTGGAACTCTTTTGGAGAAGAGTTCCCCCCGTACCCCCCTCAGAAACCTTTTATTGCTTTTTCGCCATTTGGG
>CADAEJ010000037.1 GCA_902786965.1 uncultured Ruminococcus sp.
CGGCAAGGGGTGAATTTCAAACAGTCCTGTGGACTGTTTGAAAGAGGGGACGCCCTGCAAGAGAGGGCGTGCCCCTACGGAGAATACACTCACTTTTTTTCCGCAATCCGCCTGCAAAAAGGCGGATTGAATAGCTCTTGTTTAGGGGGCTTTCCGCAAATTTGCGCCCGTCCTATAACCCCTTCGGGCATACCTCTACTGATTTGATAATAGTACAAATACTGATTTGTCGCAATAGCAAAAAACCGATGAAAGCACGAAGCTCTCATTGGTTATTCTTTTATTCAGCATCTATCGTAGAGATACCGATAGTCATTTCTTCAAGTACATCAAGCAGTACCCTCACCGTGTCAAGTGATGTCAGCATCGTCACATTGTTCTGTATAGCGCAGCGGCGGATCTGCACGCCGTCCTCATAATGCACACCCGAAAGTATCGCACGCGTATTGAGCACATAGCTTACATATCCCGAACGGATAGAATCCAGAATATCCTTGCTGCCCTCGCTTATCTTGCGGCGCACGCGGGTCTTGATGCCATGCTCTTTGAGGAACTTCGCCGTACCGACAGTTGCCTCGATGTTAAAGCCCATATTGTAGAACCTCTCGACCAGCGGCAAAGCCTCCTGCTTGTCCTCGTCAGCCAGCGTAACAACGACCGTTCCGTAATTCTGCATATGCACGCCCGATGCGATAAGCGCCTTGTACATCGCTCTGTGCAGCTTTTTGTCGTAGCCGATAGCCTCACCTGTTGACTTCATTTCAGGCGACAGGTAAGCGTCCATGCCGCTCAATTTCGAGAACGAGAACGCAGGCACCTTAACATAGTAGCGTTCCTTTTCCTTGGGATATATCTGGGTTATGCCCTGCTCTTTAAGGCTCTTGCCGAGGTTGACAAGCGTTGCGATGTCAGCCAGCGAGTAGCCTGTAGCCTTTGACAAAAACGGCACCGTTCTTGATGAACGCGGGTTTACCTCGATGATGTAAACATTCTCCTGCGGGTCAACGATGAACTGTATGTTGAAAAGTCCGATAATGCCGATGCCAAGTCCGAGCTTGCGTGTGTATTCAAGAATAGTCTCCTTGACCTTATTTGAAATGCTGAACGATGGGTAAACGCTTATCGAGTCGCCCGAGTGTACACCCGTTCTCTCGACCAGCTCCATTATGCCTGGAACAAATACCTGCTCGCCGTCGCAGATAGCGTCTACCTCGACCTCTTTTCCGCGAATGTACTTATCGACCAGTACAGGCTTGTCCTCGTCTATCTCGACCGCAGTTTTCAGGTAGTGGCGCAAAGCCTCTTCCTTTGCGACTATCTGCATAGCCCTTCCGCCAAGCACAAAGCTCGGGCGCACAAGTACAGGGTAGCCTATCTCCTCGGCAGCCTTTATGCCCGCCTCGATGTTCGTCACCGCCTGACCCTTTGGCTGCGGTATCTCAAGGTCGATAAGCAGCTTTTCAAACGAATCTCTGTTTTCCGCCCTGTCGATAGCCGCGCAGTCGGTACCGATTATCTTCACTCCCAGCGCCGCCAAAGGCTCTGCCAGGTTTATCGCCGTCTGACCGCCGAGCGTTGCGATAACGCCCTCGGGGTGCTCCAGCTCGATAACGTTCATAACGTCCTCAACGCACAGAGGCTCAAAGTACAGCTTGTCCGAGCAGGTGTAGTCTGTTGAAACGGTCTCGGGGTTGTTGTTGATTATGATAGCCTCGTAGCCTGCCGCCTTTATCGTCTTTACCGCGTGAACGGTCGAATAGTCGAACTCCACGCCCTGACCTATGCGGATAGGACCCGAGCCAAGCACGATTATCTTTTTCTTGTCGGAAACGACCGACTCGTTCTCCTGCTCGTAGGTCGAGTAGAAGTATGGAATGTAGCTCTCAAACTCCGATGCGCAGGTGTCTATCATCTTGTACACAGGCGTAATGCCGAGCTTTTTGCGCAGCGCAAAAACTTCTGTTTCCTGCATATCCCACAGCACAGCGATCTCCTTGTCGGAGAAGCCCATTCTCTTTGCCGTGTACAGCTCATCACGGTCGCCCTTGTGAGCTTTCAGCTTTTCTTCCTCGTCAACGATATTTTTCAGCTTGCGAATAAAGAATCTGTCGATCTTTGTGGCATTTGCTATCTCGTCCTCGCTTGTGCCAAGCCTTAAAAGCTGCGCGATAGCGTAGATACGGTCGTCCGTGCCGATCTTTATGTAATCCAGCAAGCCGTCCTTTTTCATATACTCAAAGCGCTTGTTTTCAAGGTGAAAAAGTCCTATCTCCAGTGAGCGAATAGCTTTCAGCAAGCTCTCCTCGATAGTTCTTCCCACGCTCATTACCTCGCCCGTAGCCTTCATCTGCGTGCTGAGCGAGTTGTTTGCATCAGCGAACTTGTCAAACGGGAATCTTGGCATCTTTGTTACCACATAGTCAAGCGCAGGCTCAAATGATGCAGGGGTGTTCGCTATCTGTATCTCGTCAAGCGTCATGCCAACGCCTATCTTTGCCGAAACTCTCGCTATCGGGTAGCCGCTTGCCTTTGAAGCAAGTGCCGATGAACGCGAAACTCTGGGGTTTACCTCTATAAGATAGTACTGGAAAGAATCGGGGTCGAGCGCGAACTGCACGTTGCAGCCGCCGTTGACCTCAAGCGCCCTTATCAGCTTCAGCGCGCTGTCACGCAGCATATGATATTCCTTGTTCGTCAGCGTCTGCGAAGGGCAGACAACTATCGAGTCGCCCGTGTGGATACCAACAGGGTCAAGGTTTTCCATATTGCATATAGTCAGCGCAGTGTCGTTTGAATCGCGCATTACCTCGTACTCTATCTCCTTGAAGCCCTTTATGCTCTTTTCGATAAGTACCTGATGCACAGGCGAGAGCGCAAGTGCGTTTTTCATCACCGTGCGGAACTCTTCCTCGTTGTCGGCAAAGCCGCCGCCCGTGCCGCCGAGCGTGAACGCAGGGCGAAGCACCACAGGGTAGCCTATCTTCTTTGCGACCTCAAGTCCCTCCTCCATCGTGTTTGCGATGTCCGAGGGCAGCACAGGCTCGCCAAGCTCGTTGCACAGCTCCTTGAACAGCTCTCTGTCCTCGGCGCGCTCGATGCAGTCGCTCTTTGTGCCAAGCAGCTCAACGCCGCACTCTGCAAGTATGCCCTTCTTTTCAAGGCGCATAGCGATATTCAGTCCCGTCTGACCGCCGATGTTAGGCAGTATAGCATCAGGGCGCTCGTAGCGGATTATCTTTGCGCAGTATTCAAGCGTCAGAGGCTCCATATACACCTTGTCCGCGATAGCCGTGTCGGTCATTATAGTCGCAGGGTTTGAGTTGCACAGTATTACCTCGTAGCCCTCCTCTTTCAGCGCAAGGCAAGCCTGCGTGCCTGCGTAGTCAAATTCGGCAGCCTGTCCGATAACGATAGGACCCGAGCCGATAACAAGTATCTTTTTTATGTCCTCTCTCTTAGGCATCGCCCTTGACCTCCTTCATAAGCTCTACGAATTTATCAAACAAATACGCACTGTCCTGCGGACCCGGCGCGCTCTCGGGGTGGTACTGCACGCTGAACACCTTGTCCTTTGCGCACTCAACGCCCTCGATAGTGTTATCAAGCAGATTTATGTGTGTCGCAGTAAGGTCTGTGTCCTTCAGACTTTCCATATCCACCGCATACGAGTGGTTCTGCGAGGTTATCTCTATCTTTCCCGTTGCAAGGTTTCTTACCGGGTGATTTCCGCCGCGGTGACCGAATTTCAGCTTGTACGTTTTCGCACCGTACGCCAGCGAGATTATCTGGT
The DNA here is from genome assembly GCA_902786965.1 of uncultured Ruminococcus sp. GTDB lineage: Bacteria > Bacillota > Clostridia > Oscillospirales > Ruminococcaceae > Hominimerdicola. Next base: position 3,791 of record CADAEJ010000037.1, read on the forward strand.
GTCCCAGGCAGATGCCGAAAATAACGTACTTTCCGCGCAGATCCTTTATCGTCTGAATTACCGGAGGAACATCCGTCGGATCGCCCGGACCGTTTGAAATGAACACACCGTCAGGCTTGAACTTTTCTATCTCCGCCGCAGGTGTGTCCCACGGAACTATTATCACCTTGCACCCGCGCTTGTTCAGCGAGCGCACAATGTTCATCTTCATACCGCAGTCGATAGCCACCACAGTAAATCTCTCATGCTCTGTCCTTGAGAGCCAAGGCTCCTTGCAGCTTACCTTCATTACCGCGTCTGTGGGGATCTTTGTCTGCTCAAGCATCTTCATGCCCCACTCCTTCTGCGTGTCGATACCCGTGATAAGCGCCTTTCTGCTGCCAAGGTCACGGATAGAGCGGTTTATCTTTCTCGTATCCACGCCGCAGATACCGGGGATATTATACTCCTTCATGACCTGTGAGAGCGTCTTGCTGCAGCGGAAATTTGAAGGCTCATCGTTATACTCGCGCACCACGAGCGCACCGATAGTCGGTATCTTTGTTTCGTAGTCGTCATCAGCCATGCCGTAGTTTCCGATAAGCGGATATGTCATAACTACCGCCTGATATGTATATGACGGGTCGGAGATTATCTCCTGATAGCCCACCATAGAGGTGTTGAAAACTATCTCGCACACCTTGTCGCACTGCGCGCCGAAGCCGTAGCCGTAATACTCCTGTCCGTCCTCAAGGATAAGCTTTCTGTTGTAATCCATAGATATCGACTCCCTTACCTGTTTTCCTTGAAAAAGCGTCCCTAATGTGTGACACTAAGGACGCAATATCTCTAACTGTCTATTATACAACCGTATACCTCGTTTGTCAATGACATTTTTATGACCTCTTTGCAAATTCGCCGTTATGCTCAAAGTATACCCTGTACCAGATCAGAAAAGTAAACACAGTCCATATTTTTCTGCTGTTGTCAGCCTTGCCGCCGCGGTGGTCATCGAGCAGCTTTTCAAGCAGCGCCGTGTCAAAGAATTTCTTTGCACTTTCGCTCTCAAAAGCGTCCTTGACGATGCCGTAATACTTGTCCTGCTTCAGCCACACCCTTATCGGCACGGGGAAGCCGAGCTTTTTCTTTTCAGCCGTCTTTCCCGTCTGCTGCGGAGTGTCCTTTTTTGCCGCAAGGCGCATAGCATATTTGGTTATGTACTTTGTCTGCTCTGTTTTTTTCTTGTGAGTCACCCTGTACCTTGTGGGTATCCTCTGCGCAAGCTCGATCACCCTCCTGTCAAGGAACGGCACGCGCACCTCCAGCGAGTTCGCCATGCTCATCTTGTCCGCTTTGAGCAGGATATCCCCCATCATCCACATATGCAGGTCAAGGTACTGCATCTTGGTAACGTCATCGAGCTTCTGCACCCGCTTGTAGTAGTGCCACGTGAGCCTTGTCGGATCGGGCGCATCGGTAGTTATTTTAAGCAGTTTTTTTCTCTCCTCCGGGGTGAACATATATGCGTTGCCGATGAACCTCTCCTCGACCGTCTTTCCCTTTCGCACAAAGAAATTCACACCGCGCTTTGCAGGCAGCTTCCCCGCAAGCTTGCCGACTCCCCTGCGAAAGAACTTTGGCAGCCTGTCATAGAGCGTTCCGCCGGGGTCGCTGTACACGTTGTACCCGCCGAATATCTCGTCAGCGCCCTCGCCCGAAAGCGCAACTTTCAGCTGCTGCGATGCGATATTGCACACAAAGTAAAGCGCCACGGCAGACGGATCCGCAAGCGGCTCGTCCATATGATACTGTATCATCTCAAGGCTTTCCCAGTACTCCTCGGGGGAAATGACCTTGCTGTAATTCTCTTTGCCGATAGCCTTTGAGAACTCCTTTGCAAAGCCGATCTCGTTGTACTTTTCGTCACTTCCGAAGCCGACCGTGAAGGTCTTGTCAACATCAGCGACCGCCGCAGCGTAGCTTGAATCCACACCGCTTGAAAGAAACGAGCCGACCTCGACATCAGCTATCTTGTGCGCCTGCACCGAGCCTTTGAACGTGCTTGATATGTCGTTCACCCACTGCTTTAGATCGGGCTTTTCGTCCGCCTCAAAGTTTATGTCCCAGTAGCGCTTGATGTCAAGCTGTCCGTCCTTGTAAATAAAATAGTGCGCGGGCATCAGCTTGTAAACGTTTTTGAAAAAGGTCTCGCTCGTCGGCGAATACTGAAACGTCAGATAGTTTTCAAGTGCCGCCTCGTTCAGCTCTTTCTTGAAATCGGGATGCTCCAGAAAGCTCTTTATCTCCGAGCCGAACATGAACGTGCCGCCCATAAGCGCGTAGTACATCGGCTTTATCCCGAAAAAGTCCCTCGCACCGAAAAGCTCGCCCTTTTTGCTGTCCCATATCACGAACGAAAACATACCGCGCAGCCTGCCCAGCAGCTTTGTGCCGTACTGCTCGTAGCCGTGTATCAGTACCTCCGAATCGGTATTGGTCGCAAACTTGTGTCCCGCCTTGATAAGCTCCTCGCGTATGTCGCGGTAGTTGTATATCTCGCCGTTGAACACAAGCACAAGGCTTCTGTCCTCGTTGAAAATGGGCTGGTCACCCTGCGAGGAAATGTCAATAATGCTCAAACGGCGGTGACCCAGCGCAATACCGTCATCAATGTACTTTCCGCTCGCATCTGGACCGCGGTGCCTTATCCTGTCCATCATCTTTCCGATAACCGCATCAGCATCAGCTATTTTATTTGTAAATCCAACTATTCCGCACATTTGTGTCACCTCGTGTTAATCAGTATTTAATCCAGCGAGCCGCCCGTGGCGACTCTAAAATAATAAAGAATAAAGAATAAATATTAAAGAATAATTTCGGTGTTCGCTTCGCTCACGTGTTTTATAACAGCTATAAACATCGCCGAAGGCGATACCACTATTATTATTTATTCACTATTCTTTATTCTTTATTATTTGCTTATCTGCGAAAAGCGCCGATAAGCTCTTATTTGTGTATTTTCTCGTCAAACTTATTCTTTGTGCCTGCGCCCGAAACGTCCTGCGGGTACAGCCCTGTAAAGCAGCCCTCGCAGTAGCCCACAGCCGTATCGCCGAGCAGATCCTTGAGCCGCTGCACAGGCAGGTAATCCAGCGAGTCCGCGCCGATAGCCTCACATATCTCCTCAACACTTGAAAACTTGTTTGCGATCAGCTTTTCCTCGTCGTCAATGTCAGTGCCGAAGTAGCAGTTGTGGGTAAACGGCGGCGAGGAAATGCGCATATGCACCTGCGTCGCGCCCGCGTCGCGTATCAGCTTGATTATCCGCGCGCTCGTCGTGCCGCGCACGATAGAGTCGTCTATCATCACCACGCGCTTGCCCGCTACTACCTGGCGCATCGCGTTGAGCTTGATTCGCACAGCGTTTTCGCGCATTGTCTGCGTCGGCTGAATAAAGCTCCTGCCGACATAGCGGTTCTTGACAAAGCCCATCGCGTAGGGTATGCCGCTTTCAAGCGAGTACCCAAGCGCCGCGTCAAGTCCCGAGTCGGGTACACCTATAACCACATCAGCGTCAACGGGCGAGGTCTGCGCAAGTATGCGTCCCGCGTTGAGCCGCGCCTGCTCCACGCTCGTCCCCTCAATGAACGAGTCCTGCCGTGCAAAATATATGTACTCAAAAATGCAGATATGCTTTTTTTCGCGGCAGTGCGTGGTTATCGAGCTTATCCCCTCGTCACTTATCACAACTATCTCGCCGGGCTTGATGTCGCGCTCAAAGTGCGCACCCACCGCGTCAAGCGCGCAGCTTTCGGAAGCCACCACCACCGCGCCGTCATCGGTCTTTCCCATGCAAAGCGGTCTGAAACCTTTTTTATCACGGAAAGCTATCAGCTTTGTCGCAGTCATAAGAATGCACGAGTATGCACCCTTTATTAACGGTATCGCCTTTTCCACGGCTTGCTCGGTGGAGCTGCACCTCAGACGCTTCTTAACTATCGAATATGCTATCGCCTCAGTATCCGATGTCCCGTGGAATATCGCTCCAGTCCTCTCGAACGAACCTCTCAGTTCAGCCGCATTTACAAGGTTGCCGTTGTGGACAAGCGCCATATTTCCTTTCATGTGCCGTATTACCAGCGGCTGTATGTTGTTGTGTTCATTGCCGCCCGTCGTGGAATATCTGACGTGACCCACAGCCATGTTTCCCTGTCCGAGCTTATCCAGTACATCTCTGGTGAAGACCTCCGAAACAAGCCCGTCAGATCTCTTGTGACGGAAAACACCGTCATCGCATACCGTTATGCCGCAGCTTTCCTGTCCGCGATGCTGCAAAGCAAGCAAGCCCAGGTAAACGCTGTCCGCCGCATTCGTCCGCCTTGGCTCGAATATGCCGAATACGCCGCATTCCTCGTGAATAGTCCCAAACATCAGCTAACACCGCCCCAACAAACCACAAGTGTATAAATCGTTAAAATGAAAGTCGAGCGCCGCAATCCGCCAATTTGTTTACAAATCGGCGCTGCAGGTTTTGCCCCGCCCGCAAGCGCAAAGACCTGTTAATCCACCTTTATGATTATAATTCAATAAGCTGTAAATGTCAATGATTTTTGCAGTTTGCCGCGCACAATCTTTCATTTTCAACAAAACTTTTCTTTAATAAAGGTGTTTTCTCGTAAGTATGCTCAAAAGCAGAGCCGCAGGAAGCGCAGGCGTACCGCTTTTGTGCGTATAGTACAACTTGACATTACAACTTGTACAAAATTTTATGATTTGTATTGACAAATAAGAATAAATGTTGTACAATGTATGCATACAAAGACTACTTGTATGTACAAGAGGTGACACTATGGACGATTTTAAATACCTGACCATCGTAGAATGGGCAAAAGAATACATCAAAACAAACCACTTGCACGAGGGCGCGAAGTTCTACTCCGAAAAAGAGCTTTGCGATATACACAACGTAAGCAGGCAGACAGTCCGCCAGGCGCTGATGACGCTTGAAAATGACAACATCATCGTGCGCAGACGCGGCAGCGGCACGTTTATCAAAAGCTCGGTAAAGCCTGCGCTCTCGTCCAACATCACAGTCGGCGTGATAAGTACATATTTCAGCGACTACATCTTCCCAAGCATCGTTACGGGCATCGAAAAGGTCCTCAAGGAAAACGACGTAGTTATGCAGCTTTCCATCACGCACAACCAGGTCGCAGACGAAACGCGCGCGCTGAAAACAATGCTCTCGCAGGACGTAAGCGGACTTATCATCGAGCCCTCAAAAAGCGCCCTGCCCAATCCGAATATGGCGCTGTACGAAAAGATAAAGCAGATGAATATCCCCGTGGTGTTTTTCAACGCCAAGTACCCCTGGTCTGATTTTCCCTGCGTAGCTATGGACGATACCGCAGCAGGCAGGATAGTCACCGAGTATCTGTGGAGCATCGGTCACAGGCACATCTCGGGCATCTTCGCGCTTGACGATATACAAGGGCACAAGCGTTACAGCGGCTATATGGAGGCACTTTTGAAGCACAACTCCCCCGCCGCCGAGCAGAACGTCCTGTGGTACTCCACAGCCGAGCGCAAAAGCTTTTTCACCCTCTCCGAAGAGCGTATCCTGCGCCTTCTGAACGACTCGACCGCAGTTGTCTGCTATAACGACAACATCGCCGTCAGCCTGCTTTCGTTCTGCAAAAAGCACGGTATCAGCGTCCCCGAGGACATCTCGATAGTCGGTATAGACAACGCAAAGCTGGCAAAGATCTGTGAGGTGCCGCTGACGACCGCATCTCACCCGCACCAGATACTCGGCGAAAAAACCGCGCAAAAGCTTATGGAAGCGATCGCCAACCCCGGCGCGTACCAGAAGGACGAGATCTTCACACCCGAGCTTATCGTAAGAAAATCAACAAAGCAGTATAAACGCTGACAGCTTACCCGTCACCGAAAGGAGTTGTTATCAACATGTATACATCACCTGCACGCCTTGACTTGCACGCGCACGATACAGATGTGCGGCGGATAGATATTGATAAAGTAGAGAATTTTCTTGAAAGCGGTCAGCGCGACCAGTGCGTAAACGCCGTAGATACGATATTTGACGAGGTAGGCTATGCCGCGCTCGAATCGTTTATGCTCAGGCTTTATATCACCATGGATATCTACGTCTGCGCAAGAACATTCTCAAAGCGCTTCGGGATAAGCGGCGAGGAGTTCACCAAGCAGTTCGGAACTATCGACGATATGCCCAGGAACCTCGATACCGTAAGCTCCGCAAAAGGCTATTTTTCGCGTATGTTCGATAAGTGTATCAGCTGGAGAACAGAATCGTGCAAGAGCGAAAGCGGCGCGATCATCTGCAAAGCAAAAAAGTACATCTACGACAACTATCACCTTGAGGACATCTGCCTAAAAAGCGTAGCATCGGCAGTAAACCTCAGCCCGACATATTTCAGCGCGCTGTTTAAAAAGGACGTGGGCATCAACTTTATCGACTACCTTACCAATGTGCGCATCGACAAGGCCAAAGAGCTTTTGTGCTGTACATCTCTTCAGATCTCACAGATAGCCTGCCGCGTAGGCTTCAGCGACTACCGCTATTTCGGACAGATATTCAAAAAGCATACAGGCAAGACCCCGAGAGAGTTCCAGCAGACACATAATTCGTGAAAAACAATACAACTTCCTGCTAAATCGGCAATACAACTTGCAAACATCGTAAAAAATCAAACAATATAACGAAAAAAATGGGTATACTTGTACAGACAAGTGTAATATAATGATAGCACAATCACAGTGCATTAAAAGTGCTTGTACTATCAGTTTGAAATTAAACTATGAAATCGAATGGAGGATTCAAAAATGAAAACTAAGAAATTTCTTGCAGTAATGGCAGCATCAGCACTTTGTCTGGCAATGGCAAGCTGCGGCAGCAGCTCCAGCAGCGACGATGCAGGTTCCAAGAGTGGCGATTCCAAGTCCGGCAGCGGCAAGACCATTAAGGTCGGCATCATCAACAACGACCCTAACGAGTCGGGCTACCGTACCGCTAACGACAAGGACCTCAAGGCTACATTCACAAAGGATAACGGCTATGATGCATCATTCAAGTACAGCCTGAAGAATGACGAGCAGATCGACTTTGCAAAGAAGTTCATTCAGGACGAGGTCGACTACCTGCTGCTTTCCGCAGCTGATACATCAGGCTGGGACGGCGTGCTCGAGGACGCTAAGAAGGCAGGCGTAAAGGTGATCCTGTTTGACCGTACCATCGACGCAAGCGAGGATCTGTACGAGGCATCCATCGTTTCGGATATGGATCAGGAAGGCAAGACCGCTGTTGAGTGGCTCAAGGGACAGAACCTGAGCGAGTACAACATCATTCACATCCAGGGCGTTATGGGTTCAGCTGCACAGAAGGGTCGTTCACAGGCTCTGCTTGATGAGGCAAAGGCTTCCGGCTGGAACATCATCACATCACAGACAGCTGAGTGGAACGCAGAAAAAGCACAGCAGATCGTTGAGTCGCAGATCTCTTCGGGCAAAAAGCCGAACGTTATCTACGCCGAGAACGACGATATGGCAAAGGGCGCAGTTGCAGCACTTGATAAGAACAACATCTCCCACGGCGTTGGCAAGGATTGCATCGTAATGGGATTTGACTGCAACAAGTGGGCACTCGAAGAGCTGCTCAAGAAGAACTGGAACTACGACGGTCAGTGTAACCCATTCCAGTCCTCTTACATCGACGACGTTATCAAGAAGCTCGAAAAGGGCGAAAAGATCGAGAAGAAGACCATCGTTATGGAAGAAAAGGGCTTTGACGCTGACAAGATCACACAGGAAGATGTTGACAAGTACGGCATCTGATAATATTCCGTAGCGCAACAGCTAAATCATAGCAAACCTACACGGTGCGGCGTATATGGATAATGTCCGTATGCGTGCACCGTGTCTCTTTTTGACCTTTTTTAAGGAAAGATCGTTTTTTTCAGGGTGTTTTTGTAATTATTTGGAGGTGAATCAGCAAATGCAGGGTGAAACTATACTCAAAATGCGTGGCATTTGCAAGTTTTTCCCCGGCGTCCGTGCCCTTGACGGCGTAGATTTCTCGCTTTGCAAAGGCGAGATACACGCACTTATGGGCGAAAACGGCGCAGGAAAATCTACTCTTATAAAGGTACTCACCGGTGTATACCCCAAGGACGGCGGCGAAATAACACTTGATGACAAGGTCGTTTCGATACGTTCCCCGCAGGACGCGCAGAACGCAGGTATAAGCACCGTTTACCAGGAGATAACTCTTTGTCCCAACCTGTCCGTTGCAGAAAATATGTACATCGGCAGAGAAAAGGACAAACTTGTAAAATGGAAAAAAAGGAACAATGAAGCAGATAAACTGCTCCAGAGTCTTGATATTCCCGCAAGGGCAAATCAGCAGCTTTCGAGCTGTTCCATCGCAGTACAGCAGATGGTCGCTATCGCCCGCGCGGTAGATATGGACTGCAAAGTCCTTATCCTCGACGAGCCTACATCGTCACTTGACGAAAACGAGGTAGCAAAGCTTTTCAGACTTATGCGCGACCTCAAAGCAAAGGGCGTAGGCATAATCTTCGTCACCCACTTTCTCGATCAGGTTTACGAGGTGTGCGATAAGATAACCGTGCTTCGCGACGGAAAGCTTGTCGGCGAGTATGTGATCGAGGATCTGCCAAGGGTACAGCTCGTTTCCAAGATGCTCGGCAAGGATCTTGACGATATGAGCGACATCAAGTCCGAGGCTACCGAGTACAGCGGCGAGGGCGCAGGTCAGGACGTTTTCCAGTGCACCGAGCTTTGCTCAAATGCAGGCATCAAACCGTTTGATTTCCATATCCAGAAAGGCGAGATCAACGGCTTCACTGGACTTCTCGGTTCGGGCAGAAGCGAATGTGTCCGCGCTATCTTCGGCGCAGACCACGTTACAGGCGGCACAGTGAGAAAGTACGGCAAGCCCGTCAAGATCACCAAGCCTATCGACGCTATGAAAAACGGCATCGCCTATCTCCCCGAGGACAGAAAGATCGACGGTATCGTTGCAGACCTTTCGGTGCGCGAGAATATAATCCTCGCACTTCAGGTAATGAAAGGCTTCTTCAAGCCCTTTACCAAAGCACAGGCTAACAAATTCGCAGACGAGTACATAAAGCTGCTGGGCATCAAGACCGCATCGGCTGATACGCCTATCAAGTCGCTTTCGGGTGGAAACCAGCAAAAATGTATCCTCGCAAGATGGCTTCTCACAAAGCCCGAATATCTTATCCTCGACGAGCCTACACGAGGTATCGACGTAGGTACGAAGATAGATATCCAGAAGCTCGTCCTCAAGCTCGCATCAGAGGGCATGAGCGTGACCTTCATCTCCTCCGAAACAGACGAGATGCTGCGTACCTGCTCAAGGCTTATCGTAATGCGCGACCGCAAGGTCGTAGGTGAGCTTTCCGGCGACGAGCTTACACAGAACATGATAATGAACACTATCGCAGGAGGTGAGCAGCAGCAATGAAAAAGATCCTGAAAAAGCTTGCAGGCAATCAGATATTCATTCCGTGTGCATCACTTATCCTGCTTGCACTGTTCAACCTCATTGCAGACCCGTCATTTTTCAAGATAACGCTTGGGCACAACAGCAACGGCGACCCCGTCCTCAACGGCTATCTTATCACGATCCTTGACTACGGCAGCGAGCTTGCTATCCTTGCGATAGGCATGACCCTCGTGACCGCAGCCACAGGCGGACAGGATATCTCCGTCGGCGCGGGAATAGCTATCGCAGGAAGCGTTATCCTGCGTGTACTCTGCGGAAGCGATCCGCGTCCCACGCAGCTTCAGACCTCGCTTATCGTAGCATTCCTCGTTGCGATATTCGTATCAATGGCATTCAGCGCATTCAACGGCATACTTGTAGCCTACTTCAAGATACAGCCAATGGTCGCGACCCTTATCCTGTTCACCGCAGGACGCTCGATAGCGGCTTGGATAAACCAGAACAAGCTGCCTATCGTCAGTGCAGAGTGTGACAAGACCTTCGGCTACTGGGGCAACTATATCCCCGGCATACCTATCCCAACACCCGTGTTCATCGCAGCTGTCAGCATACTTATCATAATGCTGCTGCTCAAGTTCACAAACCTCAGACTGTATACACAGTCCGTAGGCATCAACCCCAAATCATCAAGACTCAACGGTCTTAACCCCGAGCTTATAAAGGTGATAGCATTTGTTATCCTCGGTGTGTGCGTGGCTATCTGCGGACTTATCAAGGTAAGCCGTTTGCAGACCATCAACTACTCGGTAGTTGCAAAGGATATCGAAATGGACGCCATCCTTGCAGTAGCCCTCGGCGGCAACGCACTCAGCGGCGGTAAGTTCAATATGTGGGGCTCAATACTTGGAGCATACGTTATCCAGTTCCTCACCACAACTCTTTACAAGCTCAATATCAAATCCGAAGCGCTCCCCGCTTACAAGGCGATCGTAGTTATCCTTCTGGTAGTTGCAAGTGCCCCTGTCGTAAGAGAAAAGGTGAGCAAGCTTTTCAAAAAAACAGCTAAAACAGACAGCAAAAGCGAAGGAGGTGCAGCAGCATGATGCAAAGAATCAAGAAGATGTCTGATACCAACCTGCTGCTCACTATTACAATAGTTGTATTCATCCTTATGTATCTGTGTGCTGTCATCTTCCTTGGTGAGGGCTTCAGAAAGCCGCAGGCTTTCCTCAATCAGTTCAACAACAACGCCTACCTTATCATCATCGCCTGCGGACTTTCCCTGGTAATGATAACAGGCGGCATCGACATCTCCGTTGGCGGCGTTATCGGACTTGTAAGCATGACATGCGCGGTCAACCTCGACCTTAAAGGCGGCAACATCGTCACCTCGATGCTTATCGCACTTGGCATAGGTCTTGCGTTCGGTCTTGTACAAGGATTTCTCGTTGCGTATCTTGACATTCAGCCGTTCATCGTTACCCTTGCGGGAATGTTCTTTGCAAGAGGTCTTACAACGATCGTTCACACCAATCCTATCAATGTTAAAAATTCAGACTTTGTCAAGCTCAGGACCACCGATGTAGTTATCCCCGGACTCGGCGCAGAGAACAAACGCGGCGTGTATATCGACGCAACCATAGAGATAGGCGTTGTGATCGCCTTGATAATCGTTCTGGCACTGTTCTTCATGCTTCGCTGGAGCAAAACGGGACGTAACTTCTACGCAGTCGGCGGCAACCAGCAGAGCGCACTTATGCTTGGTATCAACGTCAGAAGGACAAAATTCCTGTCCTACGTTATGTGCGGACTTCTCGCAGGTATCGCAGGTTATGTGTACTTTATGCATGTAGGCTCAGGCTCACCGTCACACGCACAGGGTGCTGAAATGAACGCTATCGCTTCGTCTATCATCGGCGGCACGATGCTCACAGGCGGTGTCGGCAACATCATCGGCACACTCTTCGGCGTACTTTCACTGAGCACCATCAAGGATATCGTTACATCAAGCGGTTACGACGATCCGTGGTGGACAGGTATCACCGTTGCGGCAATGCTTTGCATATTCCTTGTGATCCAGAGCGTTATCATGGCAAAGAAGCACGCACAGGGCGCATCTGATAAAAAGGAAAAGCAGGCAGCACCTGCATCTTCATAGAACAACTAACTATCCAAGTAAGGAGAAAAATATGGACATCGTAAAGCAGATCGAATCAGGAAAGACCTCGATAGGCATAGAATTCGGTTCCACAAGGATAAAGGCGGTAATGATAGGTGAGGACTACTCACCTATCGCCTCGGGTACACACGACTGGCAGAACAGGCTCGAGGGAGGCATCTGGACATACACCGAGCAGGATATTACCCTTGGCCTGCAAAGCGCCTACAAAGACCTTGCAGACAGCGTAAAAGCAACGTACGGCGTGCAGATCAAAAAAGCCGCAGCGATAGGCATCTCCGCAATGATGCACGGCTACCTCGCGTTTGATAAGGCAGGCGATCTGCTCACCCCGTTCAGAACGTGGAGAAACACAATGACGGGCGATGCTGCAAAAGCGCTCACCGAAGCGTTCGGCTTCAATATCCCGCAGCGCTGGAGCATCGCGCATCTGTACCAGGCGATCTTAAACGGCGAAAAGCACGTCCCCGAGATCAGCTTTTTCACCACCCTTGCAGGCTTCGTTCACTGGCAGCTAACAGGCGAAAAAGTCCTTGGCATAGGCGATGCATCGGGTATGTTCCCTATCGACCCGGAAAAGGGCGAATACGATGCACAGATGCTCGCAAAGTTCTCACAGCTCGTTAAAGATAAGGGCTTTGGCTGGAACATACAGGATATACTCCCCCGCATCATTACTGCCGGCAGCAGCGCCGGAAGGCTCACCGAGGCAGGCGCAAAGCTCCTTGACCCCACAGGCGCACTTGAGGCAGGCATTCCACTTTGTCCGCCCGAGGGCGACGCAGGTACGGGAATGGTCGCTACCAACAGTATCGCACCAAGAACAGGCAACGTGTCCGCAGGTACATCTATTTTTGCAATGGCAGTGCTTGAGAAAAATCTCTCAAGGGTACACGAGGAAATAGACATCGTTACCACCCCCTGCGGCGACCCCGTGGCAATGGTACACTGCAACAACTGCACCACAGACCTTGATGCATGGGTGAATATGTTTGACTCCGCGCTCAAAGCATTCGGCGTGAGCATACCAAAGTCAGACATCTACGCAAAGCTCTATGATTCAGCGCTCAAAGCTCCGACAGACTGCGGCGGACTGGTAAGCTGCAACTACTTCTCGGGCGAGCACGTTACGGGCTTTACCGAGGGCAGACCGATGCTTATCCGCACCCCCGAGGCACAGTTTGACGTATCGACAATTATGCGCAGCCTCATCTATACCTGTATGGCAACGCTGAAAATAGGTATGGATATCCTTCTTGGCGAGGAGAAAGTACAGCTGGATAAGCTGCTTGCACACGGCGGACTTTTCAAAGCCCCCATCGTGGGACAGAGATTTCTCGCAAGTGCGCTTGGCGTTCCCGTAGCGGTAATGGAATCCGCAGGTGAGGGCGGCGCATGGGGCATAGCACTTCTTGCAGCATACGCCGTAAGGCAGGACGAATCACTCACCCTTGCACAGTTCCTTGACAAGCAGGTTTTCTCAAAATTTGCAAGCACGGTCATGCCGCCCGATAAGGACGATGCACAGGGCTTTGCAAAGTATATGGATACCTTCAAAGCATCGCTTGCCGCACAAAAGGCAGCCGTCGAGGCTATACATTAAGACAACAGGCATTTACACACCTGTCCCCCCGCACCTTGCAGCATCACTTTCAACTAACCGCCGTAAAGCGCGGGGACAGGGTTTGTGTTTGTACGTGTCCGTCTGAAAAAAATACAGCAGACGGGCAGGCATAAACGCAAACAACATCAACCATAGAAAAGGAGAAAACTATGACATTCTGGTTCATCACAGGCTCACAGTTCCTGTACGGCGAGGAAACTCTCGCAAAGGTAGAAAAGGACTCAAAGGAGATAGTCGCAGGGCTGCACCTTCCCTTCCCCGTTGAGTATAAGCTCACCGCAAAAACCTCGCGCGAGATTGAAGACATCATCAAGCAGGCGAATTATGACGATGACTGCGCAGGCATCATCACCTTCTGCCACACCTTCTCGCCGTCAAAAATGTGGATAAACGGGCTCTCACTGCTGCAAAAGCCGTGGCTGCACCTTCACACCCAGTACAACAAGGCTATCCCCAATGAAGAGATAGATATGGACTATATGAACCTTCACCAGTCCGCACACGGCGACCGCGAGCACGGCTTCATCGGCGCAAGGCTCCGCGCACCAAGGCGCGTAGTCGCAGGCTTCTGGAAGGACGAAAAAACACAGCAGCAGATAGCCGACTGGCAGCGCTCCGCCGTTGGACTTGCGTTCAGCAAGCAGCTGAAGATCGTGCGCTTTGGCGACAATATGCGCGAGGTAGCCGTTACCGAGGGCGATAAGGTGCAGGCGCAGATCAAGTTCGGCTGGCAGGTAAATACCTGGGCTGTCGGCGATCTTGCGGCAGAGATGAACAAGGTCACAGACGAGCAGATAAGCGACCTCGTTGCACAGTATCGCACCCTTTATGATATGGACGATAAGGATCTCGGCGCCATCTGCTATCAGGCGCGCGAGGAGATAGCTATAAAGACCATTCTCGACCGCGAGGGCGCAAAGGCGTTCACCAATACCTTTGAGGATCTGCACGGTATGGATCAGCTCCCCGGGCTTGCATCGCAGCACCTGCTTGCACAGGGCTACGGCTTCGGCGCGGAGGGCGACTGGAAAACCGCCGCTATGACCGCGATCGTCAAGGCTATGTACCCGGATGGCGCAGCAGCCTTTATGGAGGACTACACCTACGACTACGAAAAGGGACTTATCCTGGGCGCGCATATGCTTGAGGTCTGCCCCACTATCGCTAAAAACAAGCCGCGCATAGAGGTACACCACCTCGGTATCGGCGGCAAGCAGGATCCCGCAAGGCTCGTCTTTGAGGGACGCGCAGGCAAGGCTCTGGCAGTTTCGCTTATTGATGTCGGCGGCAGGATGCGGCTTATCGCCCAGGCAGTCGAGTGTACCGAGCCTACCCAGACAATGCCCAACCTGCCCGTTGCGCGCATTATGTGGAAGCCGCTCCCCGAGCTTGAAACAGGCGCACAGAACTGGATAATCGCAGGCGGCGCACACCACACCGTGCTGTCGTTTGATCTCACGGTCGATAACCTGCGCGACTTTGCAAGAATGACAGGCATCGAGTTCGTTCTGCTTGACGAAAACACCACCCCGTATGCCCTTGAAAAAGAACTTATGTTAGGAGATATAATATGGAGATAAAGCAGCTCAAACAGCGTGTTTTAGAGGCAAATCTGCTCCTGCCCAAATACGGTCTTATAACTTTTACCTGGGGCAACGTCAGCGAGTATGACCGTGAAAGCGGTCTTGTCGCTATCAAACCCAGCGGAGTTGAATACGACGAAATGAAGCTTGACGACATCGTTGTTCTCGACCTTGACGGCAACATCGTAGAGGGCAAGCTCAAGCCCTCCAGCGATACCCCCACCCACCTTGAGCTTTACCGCAATTTTGACGGCGTGTGCGGAGTTGTCCACACCCACAGCGATTTCGCTACCGTCTTTGCACAAGCGCGTATGGGCATACCCCCTCTGGGCACCACCCACGGCGACTACTTCTACGGCGAGATCCCCTGCACAAGAGATATGACCGCCGAGGAGATACGCAGCGAGTACGAGCTTGAAACAGGCAAGGTCATTGTCGAGTGCTGTAAGAATTATAAGGATATCCCCGCCGCCCTCGTCGCAAGCCACGCACCTTTCGTATGGGGCAAGGACTGCTTCGAGGCAGTGCATAACTCCGTTGTGCTTGAAAAGCTCGCAGGTATGGCGTACAGAACGCTCACCCTCAAGCCCGGCGCACAGAATATGTCGCAGGAGATCCTCGATAAACACTACCTGCGTAAACACGGCGCAAATGCCTACTACGGACAAAATTGATAATTATCTTTTCTTTCTTCATATCGCATACAAAAACTCGGTGAACTGTTGCATTCGCCGGGTTTTTGTTGTATAATTAACACATCACCCAAACTAAAGAATAACCCACTTTTGCAATAGTGTTCCTAATATAAATCAGAATTCATCGGTCTGCACTACCTATAAGGACTTGCCAAAGACAAGACAGGTTTTTCGGTCCAGCCTTTTCTCGTAAAAAAGGCTGGCGGGTCAAGGGCAGAGCCC